>JAAXHE010000155.1 GCA_012271065.1 Candidatus Latescibacterota bacterium | reverse complement strand
CGTTCACGCCTCAACTGGGCACTGTCGAATCTCGTCGCCCTACTGAGATGGAACCTCTTCACCTATCGTGACTTGTGGACCTGGGTCGACAATCCGTTCAATACGCCGCCGCAACACCCCATTCCCGTCCAACTCAAATTGCGGCTCTGATCTCTTGGACAGCATCCACGCACACAATAGCAACCTGATTTGCATAATCCGGGTCAAACCCATACAAAATCGCCTATTGAAGCCTTTTTTCCTTTCTCTTCTCCGAGAATCTCGCGGTTCTTGGACAGCAATGATCCATTGCCATTTGCTGAGATTTTCCTATATTAATATTGGAAGAATTCATGCGCCCTTCTGTCGCGACGATGATTTCGGATCGTGTGGTCCGCGAGTCCGGGTTCTTCTGTCTGACGCTGTGTTGAGTCTATGGGTCTATCGGAACTGATTCGCGACGGACGAAGTGGCTGCTGCTGTCCGCATAATAAGGCTGAATCAATCCGATCAAAAAAGCGTTTCGCAAAACCCCAAACAAAGGAGTTTCCGAATGAAATACCTTTTCAGATGCAAGGCGACGAAGCACGTTTCCAGGTTGATTGCGCTCGCGGTCACCGTCCTCCATTTCATGATCGGTGTCTCCGTGTCGCAGGAAGCCGAGGGGACGGCCGAAACCGATACCTCGGAAATCATACTTGACGAGATCGTCGAACTGGAAGAGCTGGTCGTGATCGGATCCCGGAGACCGCGCTCCGCGACGAAATCGGTCGTGCCGATCGACGTGGTCACCAGTGAGGATTTCGTCAAGCAGGGCGGCACGGACATGACCGACCTGTTGCGAAATGTGATTCCGTCCTACAACGTCAACTCACAGCCCATCAGCGACGCTGGCACGGTCGTCCGGCCGCCGAACCTGCGAGGCCTGGCGCCGGACCACGCACTGGTACTCGTCAACGGCAAGCGCCGGCACCGTGCGGCGGTGATTCACTGGCTGGGCAACGGCGTCGCAGACGGCGCGCAGGGCCCCGACCTCACCGCCATCCCCGCCATCGCCCTGAAACGTGTGGAGGTCCTCCGCGACGGCGCCTCGGCGCAATATGGATCCGATGCGATCGCGGGCGTGCTGGACTTCCGCCTGAAAGACAGCCACGAAGGAATGGCCGCGGACGTGAAGGTGGGGAGCTTTCAGGATGGGGAAGGGAAGTTCCTGGGCGACGGCGAGATGTTCACGGCCGCGTTCAATATTGGTCTGGGCAACGAGAACACTTGGGCCAACCTCAGCCTGGAATATGGAAATACCGGCGAAACAATCCGCTCGGTGCAGCGCAACGACGCCGCGGGGCTGATTTCGGCGGGCAATACCGAGGTGGCGAATCCCGCCCAGATCTGGGGTCAGCCATTCGTTCGCGACGACCTGAAAATCTTCGCCAACTACGGCGCCACCCTGGGCGAAAGCGTCGATTTCTACGGCCACGCGAACTACGCAGACAAGGAAACGGAGGGCGGGTTCTATTTCCGGAATCCACATACCCGCAGCGGCGTGTTCAAGGGGCCGCTGATTGACCTGGACGGGGACGGCGAGGCCGAGACGCCATCCCTGCTGGTCGGCGACCTGGACGGCGTGGGTCAGGGCGGTGAATGCGCGCCGGTCCCCATCATAAACAACAGACCAGAACAGAACGCATGGCTTCAGGTTCGCGACGATCCCAACTGCTTTTCCTTCCTGAAGATGTTTCCCGGGGGATTCACGCCACGATTCGGCGCGTTTACAACGGATGAATCCATCCTGATGGGCATCAAGGGCACCGGTATCGGGGGGCAGGCGCTCGGATCGTGGGACCTGAGCATGTCTTACGGGCGTCACGAGGCGGACTACTTCATCTTCAATACCGTGAACGCATCCATGGGTCCCGCAACGCCCACGTATTTCGATCCGGGTTCCTACGTCCAGTCGGACGTCGCCGTAGATTTGGGTGTGACCTATCCAGTGAACCCGCAGGTCTTCCTTGCGGCGGGCCTGGAATACCGGAAAGAAACGTTTGAGATCGTCGAGGGCCAGATCGAGTCCTATATTATCGGCCAGCCGCTGGCCAGCCAGGGATTTCAACCGGCGACGAACGGCTTTTCCGGCTTCAGCAAAGTGGCCGCCGGCAGGTGGTCGAGACCGAACATAGCGGTTTACGCGGAAGGGGACATTCAGCCCTCGGACCGAGCGTCATTTTCCCTTGCTCTGCGCCAGGAGCGTTTCGACGAATTGAAAACGTTGTCGAATACTCCGCCGCTGACATCCGAGAAGTACAATTCCAGCAACTACAAGGCTGCTTTCAACATAGGCTTAACCGAGAACGCCAGGGTTCGCGGCAGTTACAGCACCGGCTTCAGGGCGCCCACGCCCGGCCAGCAGAGCGCCTTCAACATCACCACCGAGTTCAACTTCGAGAAGAACGACCTGGTGAACAACGGAACGGTCCCCTCCACAAGCCGGGCGGCCGCGTTGAAAGGGGCCAAGCCTCTGGTGCCCGAGAAGTCCAAAAACCTCTCGCTGGGTGTCGTCCTGGATATGGGCAATGCAAGCATGACCGTCGATTACTTTGACATCAGGGTGAACGACCGCCTGACGGTTTCGCAGGACTTTGCGCTTACTGATCCTGAGAGGGAGCAACTCATCAAGGAGGGCCTCACCAGCGCGGCAGGCCTGCAGGAATTCCGCTTCTTCACCAACGACTTTAACTCCAAGACCCAGGGGATCGACGTGGTGTTTTCGGCGCCGGTGGGTCTGGGCGTGATGAACATCGCATACAACTACACCGGCACGAAGGTTACGGAACACAATCCGGAAATTCTGGACGACCTTCGGCTCAGGGAACTGGAGGAGAATCTTCCCAAACAGCGCGGGAACCTGACCATCACCCAGACGCTCACGAGCCGATGGGACGTTCTGGGCCGCATCAGCTATTTCGGCGAGTGGTACGATTCCGAAGACGATCAGGTCTACAGCGGCAAGGTCCTGATCGACGCCGAGACCAGCGTCTCGTTCGACGACTACAGGTCGAAGGTTGCGATCGGCGCGCAGAACATCCTCAATACCTATCCCGACGAGCACGAGAAGGCCAGGGACAGGACGGGCAACAAGTACAGCCAGTTCAGCCCGTTCGGATTCGGCGGCGCGTTCTGGTACGCGAAATACAGCTTCCATTATTAGAGCGGGGATGAGTCTGACGCGGGCGGGACCGCCGCGTCGATTCACTCTGAAAAGAAACGCAGGAAAACGCAACGACGGGATGTATTGCCGTTGCGTTTTTTTTGTCTATTGGGAGATGGCGCGACGGCGTGTCAGCCCGTCGGAGGCGAATCCGGTGTATCGGCGTCGAACACGACCGGGCAGTGGTCCTGCCTGTGAATGAACCGGGCGAGGGTGCCTTCCGACGGGGCGACGGGCCACGAGTTTTCCGTGCGCATGTGGATGGCGAAACTCCGCCGGGGCGCGCCGGAACGGTTGGGACGGCTTCCGTGGAAGGTGAGGCAGTGGTGGAACGAAACGCCCCCCGGAGGAAGGATCGCTTCCTCTTCACGCCACGTTTCGCCTGGAGGCAGGGTGATCTGCTCTCGCTGAATCTCGATGTCGTCGAAGTAAAAATCGCCCTGGTTGAGCAGTCCCCATCTGTGCGAACCCTTCACGAAGGCCATGGGGCCGGTGTCAGCGATCACGTTGGAAACGGCGACCCACGCGGTGAACAGCTCGCTGCCCTCCTTCCAGGTCTTCCAATACTGCCGGTCCTGGTGCCATCCGACGCTGACGCCGGTCCCGGATTCCGGCCTCAAGGGCGGCTTGGAAAGGAGTTGGACCCACCAGACCTGTACCCTCCTCGCGCCGGTGACTTCCGCTGCAAGCCGTCCGATATTGGGATGGCTGACAAGCTCCATAATGGCGTGGTTGGCAAGCTGGGGCATTTCGACCTTGCCCAGCTTGTTCGGGTCGTCGCCCGGGTTCCAATAGGAGGGCTGCGGGGAAATTCCGGTCTCGTATCGCCCGGCCAGCACGTCATCCATGCCATCCATGCAGCGTTGCACGAGTTCTGCGGGAATCACGGATTGCGGATGGATGACGTAGCCGTCGCGCAGGTAATCTTCGTGGAGCGCCATGGCGTGTTCCTCTCGTCCCTCCCGGATCTCACCAGGCTGCGGCATAGCCGTCCCGGCGCGGGTCCGACCCGCCGATGAGCGTGTTGGATTCCGGATGAATGGTGATCGCCTGCGCGCTGCCGGGACCGCCCCAGTCGCCCAGGATCCGGAGGTCGTGGCCGCGCCGGGCGAGGCCTTCACGGACGTCTTCGGAAAACCTTCCTTCGAGCTGAAGGACGTCTTCACAGGTATGCGGGACCGTGGACTCCATCGGGTTCTGCAGGCTGCGCCATCGCGGTGCCTCAACGGCTTCCTGCGGGGTCATGCCGAAATCCAGAATATGGGTGATGAGCTGAAGATTGGTCTGTACCTGGGTGTCCGCGCCCGGCGTGCCGCAGACGAGTACGGCCTTGTTGTCCCGGGTGACGATGACGGGGTTCATGGTATGGCGTACCCGTTTCCCGGGCATGAGGCAGTTAGGATGGTCCTCTTCCAGGTGCCAGTACGTCATCCGGTTGTTGAGAAGGATACCTGTATTTCCGGCGATCAGGCCGGCGCCGAACCCGGACTGGATGGACTGCAGTACGCAGACGGCGTTTCCCCACCGGTCCGCCGTGCAGAAGCACGTTGTGTCTTCGTGGGAACGCGGCCGCCCGGCCGGGACGTCGGTTGCAGCGCGGTGAAGGTCGATTCGCCGCGCTTGCTGTTCGGCGTACGATTTGGAAAGCAGGCCCCTGAGCGGGATGTCCAGCCAATCCGGATCGGCAACAAAGGCTTCTCTGTCGGAGAACGCGAGCTTCTTGGCCTCCACCATCAGATGGATACACTCGGCCGTATTGCAGCCAAGGGACTGCAGATCGAAGCGCTCGACGATATTCAGCTCCTGGAGAAGGATGTGGCCGCTGGAGTTGGGCGGTGTTTCGTACACCGTGTGGTCCCTGTAGGTGGTGTGAATGGGGTCTGTCCATTGAGCGTGGTGGTCCGCAAGGTCTTTGATGGCGAGCAGGCCGCCTCTGGAACGGCTGAATGCGACGATGGCCTCCGCGATGTCGCCCTCGTACAAGGCCGACCGGCCTTCCGCGGCGATTCGGCGCAGCGTAGCGCCCAGGTCGCTCTGGCGAAGGACGTCGCCGGGACCGAGGGGATGGCCGTCATTTGTAAACACGTTGCGGGTGAACGGGTCGGAGGCAAAGTTCTCGGTCCAGCCGGAAAGGTTTCCGGACAATTGGTGACTGACGGGAAACCCGTCTTCGCAAAGTGAGACAGCGGGTTCGAGGACCCGTTCGAGACCGAGCAGGCCGTGGCGTTCGTGGGCGATCAGCCAGCCGTCCACCAGGCCGGGGATGGAGACGCTCAGAATACCCCGCATGGGAATACCGCCGCGTTCCAGATAGAATTCCCGGGTGGCCGCCCGCGGCGCGGCGCCGGTGGCGTTGACGGCGGAGACTGCGCCCGTATCGGACCGGTAGATGAGCAGAAAGCCGTCGCCGCCTGCGCCCGATGCGGCAGGTTCGACAACGCCCAGCGCTGCGGCGGTTGCAACGGCGGCGTCGATGGCGTTTCCGCCTGCCATCAACGTGGTGATGCCGGCCTGGGATGCCAGAGGGTGGCCGGAAGCGACGAGCCCGTTCCTTCCCATCACGGATGGGCGAAAGGCGTGGTGGCCGATACCATGAGGCGATTGCATTGTGTTCTCCGGACGAAGCTGTTTTGAAATTACCGGTGAGTTCACGAGCGCGAGCGAAAAAGCGGCGGTCAAGGCGGGAGAATCCGCCCATATTCAATGTATCGTGGCTGCGCGCCCCTCGCCACTCTTGGGTGGGTTTGACCAACGCCGACCGGCGTTTTTGCAGCCGTGCGAAGACCGCTGGGAATTTTAAGACAGCTT
>JAAXHE010000316.1 GCA_012271065.1 Candidatus Latescibacterota bacterium | reverse complement strand
TCCTGATTCTGTCGTTGACCTTGAACACAGTCGTTGTGCTGATGGCAATGGAGATTCCGGTGCTGACAAGCGTGTACGTGACCATGTCCCGAAAGCTGATGACCCCCATGTTCGTCTGTGTCTGACCGATATCCTGAAACAGCGCGCGCCAGAAATAGATCTGTACCAGAAGTACGACGATCGAACTTATCAGGCTCAGGAATACATTCATCTTGTAGGCAAGATTGGACTGGAAGGCGTTCTTCAGGAATTCAGTGTAGACTTTCATATCAAGGCCGCCTCTAAGCCTGTTCAGTTGGTTCTGGCCAGGTACATCCTTCTGATTACTTCGTCAATTTCAGTCTCTCTGACGACAAAGTCCCTCACGCGACGTCGTTCCATGACCCAGCCGATTACGGCCGTGGAGTTGACTGTCGCCTTATTGTATTTTATCGATAACTTGCTTCCTTCCTGTTGAAATTCCGAGACCCCGAGTTGGTAAAGATCGTCCGGGTCGGCAACCGGCGCTTCCGTTTCGACGTCCAGCGTTTCGTCCATTCCGAATCGATCTTTCAGTTGCTGCAGGTTGCCGTCGTACATTATGCTGCCGCTGTCGATCACCATCACGCGTGTACAGAGTTTCTCAATGTCGGACATATCATGGGTGGTCAGGATTACCGTGGTGTCACGCTTCTGGTTCATCTCTTTGATAAAATCCCGTATGTTCTCCTTGACCACTACGTCCAGACCAATGGTCGGTTCGTCGAGATAGACAATCGCAGGATCGTGCAGAAGCGCTGCGCAGATGTCCGACCTCATTCGCTGACCGAGGCTGAGTTGCCTTACTGGCGTATTGATAAACTCTTTCAGGCCAAGGATTTCAGAGAATAATCCCAGGTTCTCCCGAAATCGTCCTGGAGGAATTTTATACATGTGCCTCATCAGACTGAATGACTCTGAAACCGGAATGTCCCACCAGAGTTGCGTCCTCTGGCCGAATACGACACCCATTCTTGCGGCATTTTCGATTCTGTCCTCGTGAGGCACCAATCCGCCAACCTGTATATGCCCTGAATTCGGCACCAGAATCCCCACCAGCATCTTGATCGTTGTGGACTTGCCGGCGCCGTTCGGGCCGATATATCCCAGAACCTCGCCCCTCCCGATCTCGAACGAGACGTCGTCAACCGCCGTTATAGTCTCGTATTGCCGGCTGAACAGTGCATGTACGGCTCCCAGAAACCCTTCCTTTCTCTTCTGCCTCTTGAAGGTCTTGGTTACGTTCTCGACACTGATCAGCGGTTTATTCATTTGAAATATCCGATCTTGGTAAGTTCTCGAAAGGGTTGCACGATTGTCGTTCAAAGACCTATTGCGGCTTCGCGTTTTTCAGTTACAGCCGGATAGGCGGCAGTGAACGCGCCGGAACGTCTAAATATCCAATCACTCCCCCGTGAGCGGGAGTCGCCGAAGCCAAGCCGGTCGCCTGAGTCTGTCGAAGAGTATTATGCTACGGTTAATCCGAGGACATATTAAGTTTTTTGTCGTTATAGAAATGTCGAATCGAGGTCCATGTAGTTTTCGCAATCTCCATGTCAGACAACTAAAAAAAGCCGCCATCGAATCGGCATCGATGGCGGCCCTAATTCGTTCTAAATCTGAACTTATAACAAACCGCATCGCGCCTTTCGAATTTCGCCATGCTTACCGCCCCTGGTTACACGATGAAGTGCCAAAATTGCTATCGGCAAATTAACAGAAATCGAACACATGGGTGAATTCCTCGACAACTTGCGTTTCGAATTCTTAACCGTCTGACCTCATGTCGGCTCGGTTTCGAAGGGCAGAAGGCGGTCAACTTAGAGAGTAATTTTTCGTCCTAAGAGAGCATAAAATATCGACTATGTTTAAAATTGTCAAGAAGTATTAGATTGAAAACCCGCCAGCGAGATAGATCGTTTTTTTGGAGGCTAAGTAAGATGGGCTTTTGTGTTTGGTTTGCCTCTCGTCTCGCGCTGTCACTTGTGACGAAGCGGATGGAAACGAAACAGAAGCATGCAGGTCGTTCCCTTCCAACTTATAACCTTTCTTTGTATATCTTCGCTTCCTTCCTGGCAATCTGAAACGGATTCTTTCCGCTCTTATTGAGAACCGTCGGATCGGCGCCGGCGTCGAGCAAGGCTTCGGCAGCGGCGACGCGGCCCTCGTACATCGCGCGATGGAGCGGCGTGCGCCCCTTCCGGTCCTGCGTGTTCAGGTCGGCCCCGCGCTCCGAGAGCAACCGTATCATCCGCGCCCTGTCGCCCTCGGCTGCCGGCTGCAGCGGCGTGCGCCGCGCCTTGTTCAATGCGTCGACGTGGACGCCGCGCGCAAGCAGTTTCTCCGTGCAGGCTTTCGATCCGGCCCGCGCGGACCAATGCAGCGGCGTCATACCATAGTCATCGGCGACGTTTGCGACGTCGGGGTCCTGTTCAATAAGCTCGTTCAGCCGCGAAATGTCGTCGAGGGCGCACGCCGTGTACACGTCGTAGTATGCACCGTCTTCAATGAGAATCCGCGCAACCTCCAGCTTGTCTTCCCGCCGCGATTCTTCCTTCCCGCCGGGGCTCGGCGCGACGGCCTCCTGAAGTGACGTCGTTCCCCGTTCACCGTTTCCCTTTATCGGGAGTTCATGGTGAACGCCGGCGCCGTACTGAATGAAGAGGCGGGCGCAGTCCGGATACCCCCCGGAGGCCGCCCAGTACATAAGCGAAAGGTTATCGGGCCACCCCACGTGCGGCTTCTTTTTCGATACACAAGTCGCGTCCGCCGCGCCCGATTCGAAAACCGCCCGGAGGGTATCGACCATGCCGCCCCACGCCGCCTCGTGCAGGACGTTGTAGGACGAACCGTCGATCTCGAGCGCAACCTCGCGTTCGAGGAGGAACGTAACGGCAGGCCCACACCCCCTCATACCGATCAGAACCTGTAACAGCCGGGCGCCGATACGGTCAAGAACGTGAGGCTCCGCCGACAGGACCTCCGTCATACGACCGATGTCCGGCTCTCCGTCCCATCGCTTCGGCGCCGGACCCATCGAGGCGGTTATGAATTCGCGTTCCGGAGCCGTGAGATTCAGCTTCTCTTCGTGGCGCAGGAACCAGTTCTTCTCGAACAGGCTCTCCGCCTGTGCTGTATCCATTGTTTCACTCCCGGGTTATTCGATTTCAATCGAAGAGTGCGCGGTCCTTAATATAACGTAAAACGGTCGCGTTCTCAGGTATTGTTCCGCGAATACCCGTTTCTCGCATTCATCGCTCGTATGGACGAATCTTTCGTTTCGAATCGGCGGCATTGAACAGAATGTATGACGCGCGCCGGCAAATCGGAGCGGCGTTGCCGCAGAACTCGCCGGTTTGTACGTGAATCGACGTTTGTCGCTCTCCCGGAACGCAGTTTGCTATGTTGTCACAGCACGCGGACTGACAGTTCGCGTTACGGTTGACGTCTGCATCCGGGGCGAACGTTTCAGTAAGTGGGTGTCTCCACGCGCACAGGCGGAAGGATAGCGACAATATGGAAGTCCAGGCACGAGGCCGTGGAATCGACGGCGTCGCGGACGTGGATCTGCCGCGGGAGAAACTGGAACGACTCGGCGCCGAAGCGCTGAGAAACGAGGAATTGCTGGCGGTGCTGCTGCGGACCGGTTATGAAGGCAAGAATGTGCTGGAGGTCGCCGGGGAGATCCTGAAACAGTATTCGCCGCAGGTGCTCATGACGATGGGACTGGCGGAACTGACGGCAATCAAAGGCATCGGGCGGGCGAAGGCCGCGGGCCTTGTCTCCGGATTCGAGCTGTCCAGGCGGGCGCTGAACCAGGGCATGGGCATTGAGCCGTACATTACGAAACCCGCCGACGCTGTCGGGCTGCTGGCGGAATTCAAGGATCGGCGAAGAGAACATTTCGTGGCGGTCTTTCTGAATGCGCGGAATCAGGTCATCTGCAGGGAGGAGGTGTCGGTGGGGTCGCTGAACGCGTCGCTGGTCCATCCTCGAGAGGTATTCTTCCCCGCCGTAGGCACATCCGCGGCCAGCGTCATCCTCGCGCACAATCACCCTTCCGGGGACGTGACACCAAGCCGGGAGGACATTGAACTGACGCGCCGGATGGTGCAGGCCGGTGAAATCATGGGGATCGAAGTACTGGACCACATCATTCTTGGCGCCGAGCGGTTCCTGAGCATGAAGGAAGCGGACCTGTTCTGAATAAACCAAAGGGAAAGCGCATCGCGAATTGCGCGCGACACGCCCGTTCTCCGGGTGACGATAACGGAAGGGCATCGGTTCGTTCCGGCAGGACGGCCTTGAATCCTGTTTCACGAGACGGCCTGACATGCGTTATATTGTGGATATCGGCACTTTGCCTCAATTGCAAAAAAAAGCCTGAATGCGGGTAGAGGGTAGACCAAAAGCGGGGAGACGGTAGAGGTGAGACGGGAGAAGAAATCCTTGCCCGGTATGTCTTTCCTCATTGCCTTCGGCACGAGAAGAATCCTCACAAGGCGGGCAATCTCTACCGTCTAACGTCTCCCCTCTCACCGGGTGGTGGGCCGGGGGGTGAGGTGTGGAGGTGTGTTTTGGGCGTGATCACGTTGACAACGGATTTCGGGCTTCGCGACGGGTACGTGGCCGCGATGAAGGGCGCGATTCTCGCGATTGCACCCGATGTCTCGCTCGTGGACGTTTCCCATCAGGTCCCGCCGCAGGACGTGGCCTCCGGAGCATATATCCTCTCCCGCGCGTACCGCTATTTTCCCGCGGGTACGGTCCATCTCGCGGTCGTGGACCCGGGCGTGGGAAGCGCCCGCCGCGCAATTGAGGTTGAAACGGCGGACCACCGGTTTGTCGGTCCGGACAACGGCCTGTTCAGTGCCGTGTTCCAGCGGGAATCGACCTGGAGCGCCGTTGAAATACGCAATGCGGGGTATTTCAGGTCTGAGGTGAGCCCCACCTTTCACGGCCGGGATGTCTTCGGCCCCGTCGCGGCGCATCTCTGCAACGGCGTCCCGCCGGCCGAACTGGGGCCGCCGGTCGCCGATCCGGTCCGCCTCAACCTCTGGACGGTTCAGGAATGCGATAACTCGGTTGTCGGGAGGATCGTACACGTGGATCGTTTCGGGAATGCGATCAGCAATCTCGGAAAACGGCGCCTGGGGTACGAAGATGCCCGCGTACAGGCAGGAGAGTTCAAGTTCGACAGGATCTGCCGCACGTACGCCGACGTTCCGGAGGGCAGGGCATTGGCCCTGTACGGAAGCGATAATGCGCTTGAGATTGCAATCAACGGAGGGAATGCCGCGCGGAACCTGGGGTTGAAACGGGGTGACCGGATAACCGTGGATTTCGGACCGGAGTACGCATAATCGCGCGGGCATCTCAGGGCAGCAGTTCCAGCAGGTCCTTCAGGCGGTTCAGTTCGTGGTCAGGGTGTTCCTCGGGGGTTCGAGGGCGCTGGTTTTTTTGTCTGCCGAAACACAGGCGCGCCGTGCGCATGCCCAGGCGTTTCGACGCGGCAATTTCCGAGTTCAGCTTGTCCCCCACCGACAGGATCCGGCAGGGTGCAAGGTTGAAGCGCAGGGCCGCCCTTTGAAGCGCCTCGTCTTTTTCAGGGAATTCCCTGTCGTCGTGGAAGACAAGCGTGCCCGATGCCTCGCTGAAGTGGGTGCAGAGACCCAGGCGGTCTACCTTCCGCCGCTGTCTCTCCGGGCGGCCGGTGGTCACGAGGCAAAGCCCGTATTCCCTGGCCGCAAGCTCGTTCAGCGTAGAAAGCGTGTCCGGAAAGGGCGTGATGTCTTCGACATGGTCCCGATTGTAGGCCGTAAGCGCGCTTTCCACGTCATCTGACGACAAATCGTGACGGCGGGCGATTTCGCGGATGGCGTCCGTGGAACTCAAATGGCCGGCGAGTTTCGCCTGGATGCTGTGCAGGGCCGACGCGTCAGAATCCGGAATGGCCGTGGCGAGCGTTTCAGCCGCCCGGCGGCGCGCAGGCTCGGTCAACTGCCCGGTGCAATCGAACAGGGTATCGTCCAGGTCGAAGATGACGGCCTCAATCCGGCGCCGATCCATTGTCCTGCTCCCCGTAGTCAGGAACTTCCAGACCGCAGTAGATCCGGCAGACAGCGTCCGCCACCTTGTCGGGGTTGTGGCTGATAAAGTCTCCCGCGCTGCGGCTATTCACCTCCGACGTGTAGTCCTCCAGAAGATCCGTAACCGTACAGGCCACATGAGGGCGGATCGCTTCCGCATCGCACGTCACCGGTTCCTTGCCATCCCGCAGGTAGGTATTCAGTACCTGCCGCCATTTTCGTCCTCCGGGCCTGTGGAATGCTTCCGGATCCTGAACAAGCATGTGATCCAGGAAACCGCTGTCTCTTTCAGGGAAGTGCCGAAGGATGGCGCCCAGGTGACCGGATGCCGGAAACCCGTCTGTCTGCCCCGGCTGGGTCACGATATTGCAGACGTAGAATACCTTGCCGTGGTTGCGGCCTGCCAGCGCGCGCCCGATGTCGGGCACGAGCAGATTCGTTATCACGCTCGTGAAGAGGCTGCCCGGACCGAGAACCACGATGTCCGCGTCGGCGATGGCCTGAAGGGCCCCGCGCGGCGCGCGGGCTACGTTCCTGGCCGGACGAAACTCGCTTCCGGGCATGGCGTGAACCTCGACCTGGCCCGTTCGCGAATCGTCCTCGCGGTACAGCGCGCCTTCCGGTTGTTCCAGCTCACGAAGGATGTCGCTGTTGGCGACGAGGTACGCCTGTTTTAAGGGCGACTTGCCGGTCTTGCGCACCATCCACTCGGTATACCGCTGTTCGCCGTTCTCGAGTTCGGCGCAGATGTCCACGTTCTGGTTGGTAGCCGGATAGACCTCTCCCCGTATGCGCAGCATATCACCGGCTGTCTGGATCGCTTTTTGAAAGTCGCCGAGTTGCTGGGTCAGCGCGGCGATCAGGAAGTTTCCGATATTGTCGTTTCGGAATATACCCGCCTCCTGTTCGCTGTTCGGAAACCGGTGCTGGAATACCCGGATCAGACCGGAAGAGACCCGACGTCGATCGGCCAGCGCAGTCAGCGCGTTGCGGATGTCTCCGGGCGGCTGCACGCCCAGATTCCAGCGGATGCGTCCCGAGGAAGCCCCGGTGTCCGTCACCGCCACCACAGCCGTGGGGCTGTCGGTATAGGTCTGAATCCCCCGTAATACGATGGGTAGCCCGGTGCCTCCGCCCAGTGCGGCCACTTTCAGCCTTCGCCGGTCCTTATCCATGCGGGCCAGATGGATCAGGGTCGACAACTGAGGGAGGAGGCGGATCTGATGGGTTGGACGGTCGCCCTCTCCGGGTTCCTCCTCCGCGTATCTCCCGCGGCGCATCCAGACCGTCGTGCATCCGAGGCGGTTGCCCGCCCGAATCTCATCCTGGGCCCGGTCGCCCACACAGACAACCTCCTCGGGAGAGAGTTTGTGGGCCTTGATGAGTTCGGCGAACCAGTAGTCGTGAGAAGGCGGGCCTTCGTTGACAATTGTGTGGAAAAACGGCGCGATATTCAGAAGGTCGATCTTGTTTTTCTGCCGAAGCGTTCTTCCGAATGTCACGAGAAAGAGCAGGCATGCCGCGTCGCGAAGTTCCTGCAGGGTCTGCACCGCGCCTGGAAATAGCCTGACGTCTTCGACGGCTTCGCCGTTGTAGACGTATTCGAGCTCGGCCACAAAGGCCTCGATTGAATCGGCGTCTTCCAGGCTTCGATGATTGGGGCGCTGTCTGTTGATATAGTCGGCGAGTCGGTCGGGCTTGTCGCGCTCGAGGGCCTTCGCGATATCGTAGAATGCGAAATAGTACGGAGACGAAGAATAATACGGACCGTGCCGAAGCTCCAGGTCGTTGATCCGGCTGAGAGCATAGGATTCGGAGGCGAAGAATCCATTGACGTACAGATGCCGCGCGACCCGTTTACGGGCGGCCTGAACCAGCGGATCCAGGTCGAAAAGCGTACCATCCAGATCGAAGATGATCGCGCGGGTATTTTTCATAGATGACGTTTGGGAACGTGCGTGACCGTGCCGTTAGCAGTCCGTTGATAAAGTCGCTCTGCAGGCGAGGCCGAGCCATTGTGGACGAAGACAAGGCGCGC
>JAAXHE010000221.1 GCA_012271065.1 Candidatus Latescibacterota bacterium | reverse complement strand
GCTCGCGCTCGGGACTCACCAGGAATCTTGAAACAACTTCATACGTTGCAGTGCCACACCAACGACGTCATTTCAACAGCATCATCCGCCTGGAGGCCGAGAAGTTGGCGGCCTGCAGCCGATACAGGTAGACCCCGCTGGCAACCTGCCGTCCCAACTGGTCCTTGCCATCCCAGTTTGCCGTGTAGTGGCCCGCTTCATTGCGCGCGTCCACCAGAACACGTACCTCCTGCCCAAGCAGATTATAGATGGCAAGCCTGACCTGTCCGGCCTCCGCGACCTGATACTCGATTGTTGTGGAGGGGTTGAAGGGATTCGGCATATTCTGGCTCAGGGACGTTCGGTCGGGCACCGGTTTCAGATTCCCGATTTCTATTTGCGTGAGCTGATCGATGTTTCCATCGAGACCGACCAGAACCCCTTCAGCGACCTGGAAATCCGTTGGCAGCGGGGTTTCGGTCGTCTTGAAAACGAGTTCGACGAGACCGCCGTCACCGCTGGCGCCTGCGCCATCGACCTTCATGGCGCCGATATCAAGTTTTCCGGGCGTCCGGTTGGAAGACAGAAAAAGCGTACTCTTCTCAGACCGGGACGAGAGGAGGTTGGCGTCGAGCTCCCTGGCTTCGAGAAATTCGTATTTCCCGGGGTCGTAGATCAACGAGAATCCGTACCCCTTCAGGTTTTTCGCCTGAACAAGTGAAACGCGCAACTTCAGGACACCCGGTTCGGCGTCCGGCGCGTCCGCCCGCTCCAGCGTCAGACGAGCGAACGAGTTCTGACCGCCTGTAATGGTCAGTCCATCGGTCATCTCTCCCGCAGACGCCGATCCTGCCAGAGAAAGTGCCAATAAAACGAGAATCGTACGCATAACCGCCTCCTTATCGGAGTTCAGAAAATCTCGCTATGAAGCGTTATACGGTAAATTTACGTGGTATGCCGCTGCGTGTCAACAGGCAAATATGGTGATGACGTCCGAAAATCAAGCGGTCTCCAGGACCTTTATACGGATGAACGCCGGTACCCGGATCCGGTCACGCGCAACACCGGAATCGAAGTGGCTTTCCGCGCCTCCGGATGGACCCGGGTCGGGAAAGCCTCTGTGGTGCCGCAAAACGGCGACAAGCTTACCCGCCGCTTACCCGGTTACTGAAATAAACCTGCATCGAATCGACGAGTCCGGTGATGCCGACCTCCTGCTCCGTGGCCTGCGTGACAACGGCAAAGCCCAGATTCCGGGCCGTCTCGGCCGTTGTGGGGCCAATACAGGCGGCGGGGAACGCCTTTGTTAGCTCTGATATTCCAAATTGCTTGAACAATTCCACACAATTCAATGCGGCAGAGGGACTTGAAAAAACGATCATGTCCACCTCCCGCCGCTTCAGGCGCCCCACGACCTGCTGCGAGATGCCCGCGGGTTTCACAGTTCGGTAGACAACGACCTCCCGCACCCGAGCCCCTTGCGCGCGCAGCGCATCCGGTATTGTCCTTCGCCCCTCTTCCGCCCGGGGAATCAGCACGCACAATCCCGACAAATCGACTCCGGCCAACTGCTCCACAAGGCCGGCAGCGGTGTGCTGACGTGGACACAAGTCAACACGCAGGCCGTAACTCTGAACCTTCTCCGCGGATTTCCGACCCACGACGGCAACCCTGACATGGGACAACCCGTTGAGGTTGCCGTGCAGCATTCGCACCCGCTTGACGAACCGCTCAATAGCGTTGCCGCTGGCAAAGACGAGCCAGTCAATCCGGTCCAATGCCACGATAGCGGCATCCACCGGCGCCCATTCCGGCGGATCCGCGATCTCGATGGCGGGGGCCACCAGAACCTCGGCCCCAAGTCCCATCAACATGCCGCGCAGATCTCCGACCTGATTCCGGCTGCGTGTAATCATGATACGTTTTCCGAAAAGCGGAAGCCGTTGGAACCACGAATAGTCGGACGTGGCCACTTCACCCACAACAATTGCGGCGGGGCTGGCGGCCTCGACATCGGCCAGGGTACCCAGCGTACACCGAACGGTCTTCTGACTTGGCAACGTACCGTCCTGCACCAACGCCACAGGCGTATCGGACGGACGACCGGCCTCGATCAATCTCCGGGCGACCTCCCCGCGATTCCGTACGCCCATCAACACGACAAGTGTGCCGCCCAGCTGACCCAGCGCGCGCCAGTCTATCTCCGGGAGGGCGTCCAAAGACTCGCGGTGCCCCGTCAGAAAGGTCACGTGCGGAGCGATCGCGCGGTGGGTGACCGGTATGCCCGCGTAAGCGGGCGCGGCGATCGCGCTGGTAATTCCCGGAATCACCTCAAATGCGATGCCCGCCTGTTCCAGCGTCGCCATTTCCTCACCACCGCGCCCGAACAGGAACGGGTCCCCACCCTTGAGACGCACCACCCTGAGCCCCTTCGCCGCCCGTGCGACCATCAGTCGGTTGATCCGCTCCTGCTGCCGCGCCTGGGCGCCGGGCCGCTTGCCCACGTCGATGGTTTCACAATGCGGCGGCGCTTCGTCCAGCAACGCAGGATTGGCCAGACTGTCGTAAAGAATCACGTCTGCTTGCCGGATGCGGCGAAGGGCCTTAATTGTGATCAGTTCGGGATCTCCCGGACCCGCACCAACAAGAAAAACCGTGCCTCTCGCCATGATTCCCCCAAAACCGCCAGGAATCCAGCCGCACTACCGTGACATATTAGCGCTAGCCTGCGGCCTTCGACGCTTCGCCCAGAATCTCCTTTGCTCCGCGCTCGATCAGCAGCCCGGCAAGCCTCCTGCCGACTTCACCGGATGCGTCAGCTTCTCCCGTCGTCCGGGCGCGGACAACCTTGCCGCCGTCGGGGAGGGCAACGATCCCGTCGGCAACGAGACACCCGTCGCACAACCGGGCCCACGCGCCAATGGGCACCTGGCATCCTCCTTCAAGTTTGTCCAGCATGGCTCGTTCGGCGCCCACCGCGGAATCGGTGGAACGATCGTGCAAACAGCCGACCGCCCGCTCGAGACGGCTATCGCCGTGCCTGATCTCGATACCCAACGCGCCTTGTCCGGGAGCCGGGAGGAAATGCTTTGCGGAGAGGAATTCACTCGCGCGACCTGCCAGGCCGAGCCTGTGCAGACCCGCCGCGGCCAGGACTACGGCTTCAATCTCACCCGCATCGAGTTTCCGCAACCGGGTATCCACGTTTCCGCGGATCCCTTCGACCCTCAGGTCGGGCCTGATATGCCGCAACTGCGCCTGGCGTCTCAGGCTGCCCGTGCCCACCACCGAGCCCTCAGGGAGATTCTCGAGCGTGTGACCGTTACGGCTGACCAGGGCGTCCCTGACGTCCCAGCGACGGCTGATGGCCGCCAGGCGCAGGCCCCGCGGCAGCCGGGTAGGCAGGTCTTTCAATGAGTGTACTGCCATGTCGATTCGCCCGTCGAGGAGCGCCTCTTCGATTTCCCTTGTAAAGACACGCTTACCGCCGATCCGGGCAACCGGCAAGTTCAGCTCATGATCCCCCTTCGTTCTGATGACGTCTATGCGTACTTCGAGACCGGGATTCGCCAGCAGCAGTGCCGTCCTTGCCCAGTCCGCCTGGCACAGGGCGAGGGGGCTGCCGCGGCTGCCGATCACAAGCCGATTCAACATTCGGTTTGCACCCTTTCCGCGGGTGCTTCCCGAGCGGACGATTTCGCCTCCCGGGCCGGAGTCGCATCCAGGTCGAAGAGGCGGATGAGCGTGTCAACGTAGTTCAGCGCCTCCCCTGAATCGGCGGCTTCACGCAACCGGACCTGTGGACCGTGCAGCAGCTTGTTCATGTAAAGCCTCAGGAGACCGGCCACTTTCTCTTGTTGTACTTCAGAGAAATCCGACAACCTGGCGCGATCCAGTTCCTCCTCGAGGAGTTCCTGGAATCGCTGACGCATGGCCACGATGGCGGGCACCACTTCGAGCGAATTCAACCAGGACGCGAACACTCTCACCTCTTCGTCGACGATATGCCGCGCCTTCTCTGCCTCACGCCGCCTCTTCTTCATGTTTGCCCCGACGACCGCCTGCAGATCGTCAATGTCGTACAGAAAGACGTTGTAGAGTGATCCCGCGTCCGGATCGATGTCTCTCGGCACCGCAATATCGATGAGAAACATGGCGTTGTTCCGGCGCTGCTGCATCGCGCGCGCTACCCGGAGCTTCTCCAGAATCGGGACCGTCGCGCTGGTTGAACTGATCACGATGTCGGCGCGGTGCAGGCCATCCATTGCATCGGACCAGGACAATGCTTTCCCGTTCACGCGTTTCGCCAGGTCGCGCGCCCGCATGAACGTCCGACTGGACACCATCAGTCGCCCGACCCCACCATCCACCAGGTGCCTGGCGGTCAGCTCGCTCATCTCGCCCGCACCCAAGACCAGGGCGGTCCTTTCGTCCAGTTTTCCCAGGATCTTCTTTGCCAGCGCCACCGCCGCGAAACTGACCGAAACCGCGCCGTCGGCGATTTCGGTTTCCGTTCTGGCCCGTTTCGAGGTTTCGACGGCCGAACGAAACAACCGGTTCAGAACGGTGCCGCTCGTTCCCGCTTCCAGCGCGCGGGCGCCCGCGTCCTTCACCTGACCGGCGATCTGCGGCTCTCCCATGATCATCGAATCGAGCCCCGACGCAACGCACAGCAGGTGTCGAACGGCATCCAGATCGTTGCGGGTGAATATGAATTCACCCAACTCACCGGCGTCGATCCCGCTGATTTCGCCGAATACGTCGATGACGCCCGCGCGTGCGGTCTCGGGATCGTCGGTTATAACGTAGGCTTCGGACCGATTGCAGGTTGAAATGAGACTGCATTCAACCACGGAACCGAGCGCGTATAACTGTTCAAGGATGGACCCGTGCTTCTGTTCGGAGACCGACACGCGGTCCCGGACATCCACCGAAGCCGTTCGGTGGTTCATTCCCACCACTACGATAGACATTCCCGTACTTTCCTGTCGAGTTCATCCCACCGTTCCCGTCGCACCAGGTCCACGGTCTCCCAGTTGACAAGCAGGTCCCACACGGCTTTTCGCCGTGCGGGACTATCGGGAAACCGCGCCATTACCCGCGGACGCAAACGGGCCAGATAGTCCACCATACTTCCGTGTTCATTCCCCAGGACATTCTCCAGATTCCGCCTGACCATACGCGCGTAGGCCGGGCTGGCCCCCCCGGATGAAACCGCCACCTGAAACCCGCCGCGACGCAGTGTGGAAGGCACGCTGAAGTCTCCCGGGCCCTTCAGGTCCGCGCGATTGACCGGAACCCCGTTTTCGGCTGCCGCACGCTCGACCTCATCGTTCACCGGACTCATATCCGTTGCTGCGAAAACCAGGGCCGCGCCCTCGACGTCGCCCCGATGAAAGTGGCGACGCTCCAGTTGAACACGGTGGTCAGCGGCCAGGCCCTCCAGCGATGCCGAAACCGCAGGCGCGATCACCGACACGCGCGCGCCCGCGGCGAGCAGGCCCAGCACTTTCCGCTCGGCAACGGTTCCGCCGCCCACGACGACACATTTCCTGTTCCTCAAATCCAGAAAGATCGGGTATTCAACACATTGGCCTGCCATTTGGACCCACGCGAATCGACCTACTGTGCCAGAACGTGTTTTCCGGGAAACAGCAAGCCCATGACCGGAAACGTAAACACGACGAGGACGAACCCTAGAATTGACATGAACGCCGCCCGTTTACCCTGCCACCCGGCGATCCTTCGGGCTCCAAGATGCCCGGCATAGACTACCCAGGTAATCAGAAGCACCCAGAACGCCGGTTCGTTCCAGATCCAAAGCCTGTACATCTTCTGGTGAACCCAGACGGAACTCGCCACGATACCTGCCGTCAGGAAAACGAAACCGAAAGACGCGGCACGGTTGTTGGTCTGGTCCAGTGTATCCAGCGGCGGCAGTCGATCGTAGAAAAAACCCAGATGCTTCTTTTGAATCTCCCCCAGCAGCATCACGTACATCGTTGCGCTGACACTGGATATGGCAAATGCCGCGTATGCCAGAATGTAAGCGAACACGTGGAGCTTGAACCAGCCCCCCGTGTGCGCGACTCTGGTCGCGCCGTCAGCTCCCATCAGGTTGGAAGCGGCAACCACGTGCAACACCGCAACGATGGGAACGACCAGTGCGCCGAGCGACCCGCGACACGTGCCGAATTCCAGGTAAAGAAATACAATGACAACCAGCCAGGCGCATAGAGAAGGCAGCACCTGGCTGGTCAAGGGAACCTGTCCGGCAGCAATGGCCATTCTGGCGAGCAGAGCACTATGCAGCACCCAGCCCACAATGAGACTCCAGAACCCCAGGGAGCCCCCGATAGCACGCATCCGTATAAAATGCGCGGCGTAGGCGCACGCGCTGATGACGTAGGCCGCGCCCGTACCCGCCACAAGCAGATTCTGCATACCCATACAATCGGACCCCGGCCTCCAGCGGCGTGTGAAGCTGATCTCCGACCCTCCGTCCGTCAGTACCGATCACGGCGTTCCTGACGTTCGCCGCCGGCGATCCGGATCCTCATCACGGAACTCCCGGAAGGTCGATACGGGAAGTTAAACTTACACAATCCCACCAGCCGAATCAATCGAAATTCCACACTTTCTACCCGGGGCAACCACGCCGAGAACGACGGGACCGGACGCTCCCGTCGCGGCTGGAAGATTGCCGGGCCGGCCCTCCACAGTCGCGTTGGCAAGTACGGCAAAGGCAATCGCTTCCTTGGCATCCCGGGGAACGCCCAGCGCATCGGAATGGCAGATGTCCAAATCCGGAAGCACAGCGTGCAACATCTTCATCAGAACCGGATTTCGGCCGCCGCCTCCACTGACAGCCAACCGGCGGATTGGACTCACGGGCAGGACAAACCGCTTTAACGCATCCGCAATGCTTCGCGCCGTAAACGCGGTCGCCGTGGCGATCAGGTCTTCATCCCGCAGGCGACCGCGCCGGGACAGGATGTCCCGGACCATCGCCGCACCGAACGTCTCCCTTCCGGTCGACTTTGGCGGCGCCACTTTCAGAAACGGATGGCGCATCATTTCCCCAAGCAATGTATCTGAGACGTCGCCCGAAGCTGCGATTGAGCCGTCCGCGTCGTACGCCTGGCGTCCTCCCGTTATGTCCTCAGCAAGCGCATCCAGGAGCATGTTTCCCGGCCCCGTGTCGAATGCAAGGACATCGTCCGGCCCGCAACCCGCGGGCAACACGGTAACGTTTGAAATCCCGCCGATATTCAGCAGTACGCGTCCCTCGCGTCTGGACCGGAACAAGAGATAATCCACCAGCGGAACGAGCGGCGCACCCTGTCCTCCCGCCGCCAGATCCCGCGCCCGGAAGTCGGCGACCGTGGTGACGCCGGTCCGTTCCACGATCACACATGGGTCGGCGATCTGCAGGGTGGATCGCGTGACCACGCCGAACGCGCTGTAGGCTGCCGGCAGGTGGTGTACGGTCTGTCCGTGCGACCCGATGAGATCCACCCCGGACATTTCGGTACCGGCTTCGCGGCACACGTTGAATGCGGCTCTGGCAAACCACTCGCCAAGAACGGCGTGCAGCCTGCATATCCTGTCCACCGCACCACATCCGGCTTCCGATACATCGAGAATCTCCCGCCGCAGTTCAGGGGGGTACGGCAAACCCGTAAACGCAATCAGCCGGACCCCGGCTTCCTCGACCCCGACTTCGACGAGGGCCGCGTCAACGCCGTCGGCTGACGTACCGGACATCAGCCCGATCACCCTGCGAAACGCACCCACACAATACCTCCGCCGTTCGATTGCGTCGACAAGATCATCCTGCAAGCATCCGCACGTCAGTTCTGCATTCGCGATTCGGCGCGCGGCCCCGGATCTGCCGGGCCGGTCTTGCGGTTTTCTCAGTTGTGAACTAAGAGCACTTCGATCGACTGGACGGATGCCGTAACGTACGGCATCCCGTCAACGCGTACCACCGCCGCAGTACAGGTCTGAGGCCCTACGTACTCCTCCCAGGAAATACCGGAAGACGATCACGCCGCGGTAGACGTTGTGGAAGACCTCGTGGTCTTCCACCGTGCGCACCCGTTGCGCGTCTCGGCGTCGACGCAGAATCGACGCGGGATGGAAAACGACCCAGCCAAGGCCGCAAAGCGCCGCCACAGGGCGCTTCCAGTCGCGCTTCACGATCCCAAGCAGCACGGTGCACAGTTCCAACAGGACCCGGATTGGGAACACCCATGCCAGAGAGCCCGCGGACAGGTTCTTCAGCACCATCACCAGTTGATTCCTATGGTTCAGATACGCCTTCCGGAAAGCCCTGGCATCGAGGGACCAGCCTCCGTAATGATAGACGACCGACTCAGGGACGGAAACCGCCCTGTATCCCACAAGATGGAACCGCCAGCACAGGTCGATTTCCTCCATGTGCATATAAAACCCTTCATCCATGAGACCGGTTTCTCGCAAGCACGTCATCCGCAGGAACATCGCTCCCCCAACCGCCCAGAAGATATCGTGCGATCGATCATACTGCCCGCGATCCTCCTCTACCGTTTCAAACAGCCGGCCGAGACAGAAGGTGTACCCCAGCATGTCCATCATCCCGCCGGCGGCGCCTCCGTAATCGAATTTCGCGCGATCACGAAGTGACCTCACTTTTGGCTGGCACACACCCACCTGCGGGTCGGCCTCCATTGCAGCCAGAAGAGGCGCCAGCCAGCCTTCGTCGACTTCGACGTCGTTATTCAGCAACATCGCGAATTCACCGCGGGCCGCCTCGAGGCCCCTGTTACACCCCGCGCCCATCCCTTTGCCGCCCCCGACGCTCACAACCCGGATGCCGGGAAACCGAGCTTGCGCTTTTTGCAGGCTTCCGTCGTCGTACGGCCTGTCGTCGGCGACAATTACCTCGAAAGACGCGCCGCTTGTTCTCGCATAGAGGAAGTCCAGACACGTCAGGAGAACATCCCCCAGGAAATGTGGCACGATCACAGACACCCGGGGTCTATCGGCCATCTGTAGCCTCTTGACGCCTGACCCTCTGCAGTAACGTTTCCAATGCCCGCGCGACCTCGCGGTCTCCCGGTGTCAGCCGCAGGAGGTACTCCAGATCGGTGGCGGCGCCAACGAAATCTCCGATGCGTTCCCGTGATGCCGCCCGATTGAACAGCGCCCGTTCGACCTGTATGTTGGCTTCAATCATCCTGCCGTAAAGCTCTATTGCCGCGTCGTATCGGCCGATCTGCATCTGCAGTTCCGCTGCTGTACCCAGACGCGTTCCTTCGTCGATCAGGTCCGAATCCAGCACGCTTTTCAACAGTCGCTGGGTTTCCTCAGGCCGATCCAATCGATGCATCAACGCCGCAATCAACACAGTCCCCTGCCAATGCTCCGGCGGAAGCGCGTGTTTCTCACAGTACCTCAGAATCTCGTATGCGCCATCCCGGTCACCCTCTTCATCCAGCACTTCCGCGAGGTGCAGGAATACGGCCGGGTAATTGGCCAGCAGGTTTCGAGCCGTCCGGTTGCGATGCACCCCGGGGTCCGAGACGCCCCGGTACTGATAGAGGTCCGTCAGGTGTTTTCTGGTATTTTGTACGTGAACCGGCGACGCCTTCCGTTGCAGTAGACGGAAAACCATGCCCTCCATCTCAAGGTATTCCCCCAGTCCCATCCTGTTGCCATCCGGTACGGTCAACGCGAAATAAACCGGCCTTGCCCACTCGTTCCAATCCACGATCTTCAAAACCATGACATCCTGTACGCGAAGCACCCCGCCCGGCATTCCCCGGACCGTCCACTTCAATCCGGCCGCCTGCACCTCCCTGGCTTCCGGCCAGAGTCGACCGGATTGGATCACCGCCGTCTGCGTATGTGCCGTCAATACCTGATCGATGTAATCATCTGTATATCTGACGGGTACCTTCGGATCCAGATCCCTCAACTGCTTGATATACCACGACGTATTCAGGAGGCTCAGGTTTACGACTCGCACATCCTTTCGGAGGCCCATCACCTCCTGCTGGTACCAGAGAGGAAAACTGTCGTTATCCGCGTTGGTAAACAGGATCGCGTCGGGGTCGCAGGAATTCAGAATATTCGCCGCATAGTCGAACGCGAACCGGTTGCCGGTTCGGTCATGCGTGGGATAGAGGCTTGCGGCCAACGCCCCCGGCATTGCGAACAGGAGGCAGGCGGCGGCAATTGCCGCACCCCTGCCACGCAGGTTGTACGCCCCTCGCACGACCGCCGACGCCGCAATGCCCATCCACACGCAGAACAACGCAAAGGAGCCCACGAATACGTAGTCACGTTCCCTGGGCTGCGGGTCCTCCATATTGAGATATATCGAAAGCCCGATGCCCGAAAGCACAAAAAGCGCGGCAATTGACCAGAAACGACGGGCGTCCCGTCGCCCGTGTTCCCAGATTCCCCAGCAGCCCAGAAAATAGGGTACGACTGAAATGTGCACCAATTGTACGTCTTGCGACGTGGCCTGCCGAAAGGCATCTGAAACGAACCCGATACCCGGCACCGGAAACTGCGCGATGAAGTACTTGATATACATCGTCCAGATCTGGAAATCCCAGAATGGCGCCTTTCTGTCGAATACACCCAGCAGCATACTCTCCGCACCGTACTGTTCCCGTCCCAGGAACCTTATGAAATTCGCCCACGTTTCTGGATTGTTCTCGTCGATCATGGGATTCAGGCCCGACCGGATGTAGAGTGAGGCGTAAGTCGAGTATCCGGCAACGAACAGGAGCGCCCCGTACGCCCAGACCCGTGGGTCCCTCAGTATCCCCGGCTTCGTGAACCAGACTAACATCAGCAACGTGGGAACGGTCAACAGACAAAGCAGGTGAACGCCGCCCGCCAGGCCCATCAGATAGGCCACAAAAAACAGGACTCGGTGGCTGTCCTCGTTTTCGGCCCTTGCCATCCACCGCATCCCCAGCCAGAGGGACATCGCCATCAGCATCGTCGAGAATCCGTACACCTCGGTTTCCACGGCATTGTACCAGAACGTATCCGAAAACGCAAGCATCAGGGCGGCCACGGCGCCCCCGACAACGCTCGATACACGGCTGATGTCTTTCTCACCGGCAACCCGACACAGCCGGACCAAGCGCACCGTTATCAGATAGACGAACAGCACCGCCAGCGCGCTCGTTATCGCTGAGATGAGGTTCATGAGGAACCCGGGGTCTTCCCCGACCGGCAACATCGTAAAGAGACGTCCGATCAGAAGGTAGAGCGGCGCGCCCGGCGGGTGCGGAATACCCAACGTGAACGCGCACGCAATAAACTCACCGGAGTCCCAGAACGAGACGGTCGGCGCGGCCGTTTTGACAAATACCGCCAGCGATATCAAAAATACGCCCAGGGCGCCAACGCGGACCGGATCCCATCCGTTTACGGAAGCGTTTCCAGCATGCCTACCTGCGTGTGAATCGACTGATCGTTTCATGCTTTGTCGCCCTGGTTACGCATTCTTCGAATCCTGGTGTCGGTAGAGGTCTAACGAACTAACCAACAGACGTCCATGCAATCAGAATTTGTCAGCCCACCTGCTGAAAACTGCGGTCGATCCGTTGATACGGATCCGGCGCCCACTTTCTTTCGGACCTGTTCCACGGACGAATCTGGCGATGGTGGCGTTCTTCAGACGCCCCTGGTCTGCGACGGTTCAATGGAATCGGGGGAAGCCTCATCTCCATTTTTCCTGGGACCGGATTGCCTCGACCCGTCGTTCGCGTCATGGTTCACTGCAGGTCCGATAGCGCGTGTCCGCGCGGTTTCAGGCGATTCAATGACACGCATCGACTTCCACTTTCCGCCTCGGAAGCGCAGCATGAATATCAATCCGCCCGTAACAAGATAGAGGCTGACGAAAACCCACGCGATGTACAGGCCCATACCGTATATCACAACCAACAGGTAGGTTGGCAGGACCATAACGAACCAGCCGAGGGCTACGGACGTCAGCATGACGAAACGTGTGTCTCCGGCGCCCTTCACACCGGCTGAAAAGACGATATAGAGCGCATCGAAGATACAATAGACCGCAACGAACCGCAGCAGGACGACGGTCATATCCCAGACCTGTTCGAACGCCTCGGGATCGGCGCCGGAAATATACGGCTTTAAAAAGAGGCCCGGAGCGAACACGTACCCGGCAGCCATCACCAGCATATACGCCAGGCTGAGATGTACTGCCGACCAGGTGCTGCGCTCGGCCAGGTCCGCTCTGTTCTTTCCCAGGTATTGACCTACAAGCGTCGAAACCGCGATACCCATCCCCATCATCGGAAGGAACGCGAGTGTATTGATGTTGAACGTCACACTCGTTGCCGCCAGCGCCGTGGTACCCAATCTCCCAACCAGGAGAATGAACATGGAAAAGCCGAGTATCTCCAACATGAACTGAACGCCGTTCGGCAGGCCGAAGCGTAACAGCCGACGCAGAAGGGCCGCCTCCGGACGCCATCCGCTCAGGGTGCACAGGGTGTCGCGGTATCTGGGGCGCATCATCAGTGCGAAGAACACGACGGGGATCAGGAGATGGGATACCACCGTGGCCCAGGCGGCGCCGCGAATGCCCCATTCCGGGAACCCCCAGTGGCCGAAAATCCACGCATAGTCCAGGACGATATTCAGCCCGTTCGCGAGGAAATTCACCCACATGACCGTCCGTGTATCACCTCGTCCGCTAAAGAACGAGGAGACCGCCACACCGGTAATACCCGGTCCCATAAAGCACAGAATCCGGAAATACTCCGCCTCCAGCGCGCGTATTCGCGGTTCGTGCCCGGCCCATTCGAAGAAGCTCCGCGAAAACGGGATCAGGCACAGGATGATCAGGCCCGAGGCCAATCCGACATATATCCCCTGCCACACCGCGGGTCCTACCCGATCCCGCCGGTCCGCCCCCCAATACTGGGCGACGAATGTATTCACGTACGCAACCGTACCGATAAACAGGCTTGAGAACGTGAAATGCAACATTCCTGCCGGGAGGCATGCCGCGAGTGCGTCCCGGCTGTGCCAGCTCAGGAACACCCGGTCCACGAAGATCTGCAGACTCCAGGACCCCGTGCTCAGAATGAGCGGGGCCGCCATCCGCAATACCTCCCTGTAGCCACCCGGTTCCTGCCACCGCGAGATCATGGACACCTCACCGGGCCCGGACCCGGATTCGCACGACAATTCCCGACGACCGCCTGACCTTCATCCTGCGGCGTGAAGATGCCGCCAAGACGCAATGATCGTTGGCGACATCGGAAGGTTGCGTCGACGGTTGCGGCATCTGAGCCATTTTCTCTTGTCCGGCAATGGCGCGGTTGGTAGATTCGCTGGCCGTACGGGATCGCCAGACGGGAAATTTCACATCCGGGGCCGAAACATGACATATGACGTCGTCGTTATCGGAGGAGGCAGCGCGGGCTACGCTGCCGCCCGCGTCGCCGCGGACAGCGGAGCACGTGTCGCCATTATCGACAGGGGCCCACTCGGGGGCCTGTGCATCCTGCGAGGCTGCATGCCATCCAAGACGCTGCTGCGCAGTTCGGATCTGTTCTCGCTGATGAAACGGGCCAGAGAGTTCGGCCTGAATGCCGGGGATTTATCCCCTGACCTGGCCGCGGTCAATGACAGGAAACGCGCACTCGTTGACGAATTCGCGAAATACAGAGTCCAGCAGCTGCGCAGCCCGAGATTCACGCTGATACCAGGCCAGGCCCGTTTCGAATCACCGAACTCGGTTTGCGTCGGCACGGAACAGGTCTCAGGACGGCGCTTCGTCATTGCCGTGGGTTCCGCTGTGAGCAGGATTCCCGTACCCGGCCTCGAGGAAACGGGCTATCTCACGAGCGACGACGTTCTGGAACTGCGGGAACTCCCCGAGTCCGTGATCGTACTCGGTGGCGGCGCCGTTGCCGCCGAACTGGGCCAGTTTCTATGCCGGATGGGTGCGCGGACCACCCTGATACAGAGGAACCGCCAGCTTCTCAGCGGCTTCGACGCGGACATGGCCCTGCCCGTGGAAACCCGCCTGAGAGAAGAAGGGATGAAGGTATACACGGACACCCGACTCCAGCGCGTCAGCCGAAGAGGGGGTCACGCCACCGTCCGCTTTCTGCAAGGCAAAAAATCCCGTACGGTTACAGCCGACGTCGTCTTCAACGCTTTGGGCCGAACGCCGGACCTCGCAGGTCTGGCTCTCGAACGCGCCGGCGTTGAAGTCCGCGAAGGAAGAATCACAGCTGACGAACGGATGCGGACCAGCGCGGGACATATCTTCGCCGCCGGTGACTGCGTGGGACCGTACGAAATCGTACACATTGCCGTCCTTCAGGGTGAGATCGCCGGCCACAACGCCGGCGGTGGCAAGCCGGAGAAGACGATCGACTATCGGTTGCGTACGTCGGTTGTGTTCACCGATCCGCAGGTCGCGTCTGTCGGACCTACCGAGCGGGAATGCCGGGAACAGCGCATCGCGTATCGTTCGGCCGAATATCCGTTCAGCGATCACGGCAAATCCATGGTTATGGGGGAAACTCACGGGGCCGTAAAGATCCTGTGCCATCCGGAAAGCGGCGAACTCATCGCTGGACATATCACAGGCCCTGACGCTTCGGAACTCATCCATGAACTCGCTGCGGTAATCTACTTCCGGGGAACCGTCTTCGACCTCCTCCGGATTCCTCACTATCACCCCACTCTCGCCGAGATCATTACCTATCCTGCCGAGGAACTTGCAGAAGTCCTGGCCGGATGAATGCACACAACGTACAAAACTCCTCAACCGGAACGCGGGCGTCCCCCTTCGCCAAGCCGGTGTACGAAGTAAACGGTGGGCGGCACGAACAGGAGCGCGATCCAGAACATGGGCCGATATGAGATCCACGCCACCAGCAGACCGGCCAGCACCGGCAGAAACCCTTGTGGCAGCGCAAACATGTTCAGAAAGCTGGTATACGTGGGTCGGCGGTTTTCCGGCGCAAGTTCGAGTACGTATGCCATGCGGCCATTGAACATCGCGCTGCTCGCAAACCCCGAAAGGACAAACGTAAGCGCGTAGAAGGCGACGTGCGGATCGAATGCCCAGTCGATGCCCCAATTCGAAAGCGGCGCGAAGGACAGTGACGGCACGTACCTGGCCAACAGCGGAATGGCGACCGACAACGCCATCAGGTAAGACCCGTACACCAGGAGCGTGCGGTTGCCTTTCCGATGCCCGACGTGGGCCCAGAGCGCGTTTGACAACACGGTACTGACCTGCATCACTGAAACAAAGACCCCCACATAGACCAGCCCGAACCCCAGGTCGGTAATCGCGTAAGGCACATAAAACGGCGCTCCCATCATCATGAACGACCACAGTAGCTGCATCCCGCACAATCGACGGTAATCGGGATCGTTCTTCAGAAGGCGAAACCCGGTGTTCAGGTAGTTGGAAAGCGGCTGCCGGAGATACCGCACCGGACCCACCGGTTCCCGGATTCTGCTGAATACGAAAACCGAAAGCGCGTTTCCCAGTCCGGCCAGCAGGAACAGCGCCGCGTAGTTCGACGGAAATGCAATCCCGCTGCGGTCGCTGAGTACGAAGGTAATCACCCCGCCCGCCGCCATGGCCGTAATGCCGCCGCACAGCCGCCGTACCGCAAACAGGCGCGACCGTTCCCTTGGCGGGACGACCTTTCCCACGATGTCCATCCACGGAACGTTCCATATGCCCATCATGGAAGTGGAAATCGCGTATAGAACCAGAAAGCAGCACAAAAAATAAAAGGACTGACGACCTCCCATCAGGTACGTCAGTCCCGCGATCACCAGCCAGACGGTACTGCGCATCCCGCCCGCCAGAAGCAGGAAGGGCATTTTTCGTCTTCTGCCTTCGACAATACGGGAGATGAATATCTGAGGCCACGCCCAACCGATACGCATCAGCGCGCCGACCAGTCCGACCGCGACGCTCGAGGCCGTCAGCGATTGCACGAAGGCCGGAAGCAGCATATCCGAACTGGCCAGGGTCATCGACATGAAGACGAGACCGCCGTTCAGAATCAAGAGCCGCCTGTTCCGCCGAACTTCCGCCGGATCCGGTTCGTCCGGATCGGCCTGTACCCGCCTCCTGTGCGCCGTTGAAAATTCTCTCATGCCAAACACTTCCGTCCGCTTACCGCGCAGAGAGCCTGGCATGTCTCGCTCGTCGGGTGTTCCACGATCGTCAGGGCACGTCGGGGCGTCTCAGAATCCAATAGCGTAGCCGTCCCGCCTGGGATCCGCACCTCCCATCAGGGCGCCGCTTTCTCGATCTACGGCAATCCCCTGCGCCCCGCCCGTTACGTGCGAGAATGCGTCGACAACGTCAATCTGATGCCCGCGGCGAATAAGGCCTGACCGGATCTCTTCCGGTACGCGAGACTCCATATAGACGCGTGTGCCGGCGTGTTGGAAGCGAAATCTCGGCGCTTCGATCGCCGCTTGAATGTTCATCCCGTAATCCAGGAAATTGGTGGTGAACTGGGTTGTCGTCTGCTGGATTCCCCAACTGCCCGGAGTACCGAGAGCCGCCAGGAGACGACCATCCTCGAAAATCTGGCACGGTGAAAGACACATATCGATTTTCTTGTGGGGCTCGATGCAATTCGGGCTGCCTGGGACTGTATCGGCCCATTTGATGAAATTGTTCAGGAACATTCCGGTATTCCCGATAATCTCACCTGAACCGAACCCTGAGCCCAGACTCTGCGTAATCGCCACGGCGTTACCCTCCGCATCCACCGCGTCGAAGTGCGTCGTGCATTCGTTCAGCCAGTCGCCCGGCTGCCCCGGAGCGATCTCGCCCGGCAGCCCGACCGAGGCGTAATATTCCCCGCGACTCACCGCCGCCCGTTCCCCGACCAGTCTCCTGCGTTCGTTCGCATACGCTTTTGAAAGCAATCCACCCAGTGGCGCTTCGCGCGCCGCGGCGAATGCCACCCGATCTGCATTGCCCAGCTTCAATACCTCGATAAAAAGGTGGAGCGCCTCTTCCGAGAGGTGGCCCATGTCCTTGAGATCGTAGCTTTCGAGCATATTCAGGGCCTGCAGAATGTGAAAGCCGGCACTTGGCAACGGCGGACAGAATACCCGGAAACCGCGGTAAGACGTGGAAATGGCGTTCGACCACTCGACCTCGAAATCCCCAAGGTCTCTTTCGGAAAGGAGCCCACCTTCTGCCTGGATATATCCAGTAATATCCGATCCGAGATCTCCGCGATAGAAGACCTCGGCGCCCCCTTCCACGACCCTGCGAAACGTCCGCGCGAGATCCCTCTGGATCAGGATGTCGCCAGCCAGGGGCGCCCGGCCGCGGCCCAGAATCACCCCGGCTCCCGTCGGACGCATTCGAGGCAGGGCATCTTGTATAAACCTGGAATTCTTCACCGTGGCGGCGAAACCGTTCTCCGCAAGTTCAATGGCGGGCGCGAACACGGTTGCCCTGTCCATAGTACCGTATCGGTCAAGGAGCTCGAGCCACCCTCCGCAGGCGCCGGGAACCAGGCACGACATCACACCGCCATCCTGATGGCGCGGCGACGCGAAAGCCTCTGAGGTGGCGGCGTGCGGGGTGCGGCCGCAGTAATCCAACACACGCACACGGTTTTCCGCAGCCGAATAAGTGAGCGCATATCCCACGCCGGCAATGCCCGACATATATGGCTCGACGACATTCAGCGCCGCCGCGACTGCGACCGCCGCGTCGAAAGCATTGCCCTGATCGAGAAGCATGCGGACCCCGGCGAGGCTTGCCAGCGGATGTGCGCTGGCAACCATTCCCCGGGTGCCCGTCGCCGTGGAACGATGTACGGTTCCAACAGAAGAAAACGCCATGGATTTGATTCCTTACCGACAGGTCTCCCCGGTTCAGGTCCTGCCAAGGGCCACACACACCGTATCCATTATATCAAAAAACGGGATTAATTCACGGCGGGCATTTCGGAAAATAAGCGCGGCTGTCAATTCCCCATCGGGTCATCGGAACCGGCACGGCGACAGCCGACGGGCAAGCGGAAGATAGTCCATGCGGGATTGCAAGTCAATGCCCGTTTCCCAGGCCCTTTGGGGTTCGTCCACCTCGTTTATGCTTGACAAATCAGGCTGGTCGTAGCTTCTTATACGGTTCCCGCATGACCATCCACAGCCCGTTTCCCACGCGATTCCGCCGATAGACAATCGCCCTATGAATCAGGATTTGCCATTAATACCGACGAGTGTGATCGGAAGCTACGCGCTGCCGGGCTGGTTGTGGACGGCCGTGGAACAGATCGAAAAGGGCGAGTTCGGACCCACTGACGTGCGCGAGACGTTCGATGACGCCGTGCATCTCGCCATGCTGGACCAGACGCGCGCAGGGGTGGATCTCATCTCGGACGGTGAGATGCGGCGCTGGTATTTCGTTCAGAGTTTCTACCGCCGTTTCAAAGGGCTTGCGTCCCGGCCGACACTTCGGCGCACGGGCGTCTACGGCTACGACAGTGTCCCGCGCTGGTGGCCGGAGGAACGTATCCAGGTGCCCGACGGCCTCGGTATCGTCGAGGAGTTTCAATTCGCCCGATCCGTCACGGATCGCCCGTTGAAGGCCACCTGCCCCGGCCCCCTCACGCTTACGATACACATTCAACTGAAAGACGACCGCATCTACAAGGACCGGATCGAACTCGCGTACGAGTTTGCGGGAGTGGTTAACCGAGAACTCAAACGCCTGGTTGACGCGGGTGCGCAATTCATACAACTGGACGAACCTTCGTTTTCCATAGTACCCGGAGACGACCGGAGCTGGATCGACCTGTTCAATGAAACCGTACAGGGCGTAAACGCCAAAATCGGCCTTCATATCTGTTTTGGAAACCTGGGCAGCCGTCCGCGGGGAAAACGCCGGTACGACTGGATGCTGGACGACATCCTTCGTGCCGACGCCGAACAGATCTCCCTGGAGTTTGCGAACCGTGAACTGGTGGAACTGGAACTTTGCGCGGAAATCGCAAAGGAGAAGGAGGTCGCCGCCGGCCTGGTCGACATCAAATCCTTTTACGTCGAAACTCCCGAGGATGTCGCTGAACGGGTGCGACTGACCCTTCAATACGTCCCGGCGGAGAAGCTTACGGTCACACCCGACTGCGGATTCTTTCAGTTGCCCCGGTGGCTGGCCTTTCAGAAGCTCCGGAATATGGTCAAGGGCGTCGGTATTGTCCGCAGGGAACTGGCAGGATAGGCATGACAACGCCCCACCACAGAATGAGTGGTTCGTACAGGAAACGAACTCTCAGTTCGATTTTTCTGTCATCCGCATCGCCGGGCGGGGTCACGTAGAGGAGCGGAACATGGATGTTGTTGAAATCACCGCCGACCTGGTATCTTACAATTCAGCGTCTCAATTCAGCAATACACCGGTATCCCGCGCAATTGCCAGGTGGCTTCGAAAGGCGGGCATGTCGGTGGAACTCCTCAATTACTTGGATCCGGCTGGCACGCAAAAGACAAATGTGATAGGAAAAAAGGGAGACGGTACCGGAGGCATTGCACTGCTCGCCCATTCAGACGTGGTTCCGGCCGAGGGATGGGCTTCGGACCCATTCAAGCTCACAGCCAGGAAAGGCCGGCTCTACGGACGAGGCAGTGCGGACATGAAAGGATCCGTGGCCTGTATGATCGCGGCCGCGAACGCCTTCTCCGTCAATGAACTCAAAACACCTGTCTACGTAATCGTCACCGCCGACGAGGAAACGGACTGCGGCGGCGCGAAGGCCGTCGCATCGAAGTCAAAGATCTTCAAGTCATCCGACATCCGGTATGGCATCGTCGGCGAACCCACGCTTCTCGACGTTGTATATGCGCACAAGGGCTCGCTCAAATTCGATGCGACCGCAAGGGGCAAAGCGGCGCACAGCAGCACCGGAAAAGGCGAGAACGCCAATCACAGACTCATTCCGTTCCTGAACGACGTCGTTAAACTGGACGGGAAGTTGCAAACCGATTCGCGATATCGGAATGAGGCGTTCGATCCGCCGCACGGAACCCTCAATATCGTATTTTCCGACGGCGACACCGCCGCAAATGTTACCGCGCCCGTCAGCCGTGCCACCATAAACTGTCGTCCGATGCCGGATCAGGACTGGAAGCCGATCATTAACCGCATGGTACGACTGGCGGACAAACACGGCGTTCAGATTCAAGTGCCGAAAGTCCTCGATCCGCTGAGCACGAGCACCGATTCGCCGATCGTCCGGGAAGCGCTTCAGATCGCCGGAAAGCGGAAACCCAGGACCGTCTCCTACGGAACGGATGGCATGGTGTTTGGAAAAACGATGGAACTGGTCGTCATGGGTCCCGGCAACATCCAGCAGGCGCACACCGTGGACGAATGGATCTCGCGGGAACAGCTCCTCATGGGTTCCGACGTCTTCACAAAAATGGTACATCGATTCTGCGTTGAGAATCCCGTCTGACATACCTGACGTTGAAAGGGCGGCGGCCGGACATGTGGTTCATCCCCGACCCTTAACAGTCCGTTGATAAAGTCGC
>JAAXHE010000265.1 GCA_012271065.1 Candidatus Latescibacterota bacterium | reverse complement strand
AAGATGGTCTGCCCATAGGAAAATAACCATAAAACCGGAAAAAGAAAAACAAAAATGGAGCCCAACCGTCTTCTTAGAAGTTGTTTTAAAATTCCCGGTGAGTTCCCGAGCGCGAGCGAAAAAGTGGCGGTCAAGGCGGGCGAACCCGCCCGTATCCTGGAGATACGGGTGGATTCGACCAACGCCGACAGGCGCTTTTGCAGCCGCGCGAAGACCGCTGGGGGTTTTAAGACAGCTTCTTAATATCACTGAAGGGTACGCAAGCCATGTCGACTGAACGCCACCAAGGTCCGAACCACGAAGTTCTGGAAGCTCAATCCCGCGTCTGCACCGGACCACATCAGTCCCGGCCGCTGGGCCTGAAACCCGCCGATCCCCAGCCCGGCCGCATCCTGGAACTGATTCTGCGTTCCGTCAGGGGTGTATTACCCGATGCGAAGCGCGTATCGACCGTTCAGATGGGTGCGTTCTTCGCGGCCATGGCCCTGCGACGCCGATTTCCGCCCAAGACAACGTGGAGTGGCGCCGAAACCCGGGCATTTGAAAAGTACCGCTCTACGCTACGTAGAGATCTGCCGGCCGAAGTCCTTTTCGTGCTGGATCCGTCCCGGAAACTGGAAGCGCAGAACGAACGGGAAGCGGTTCTCATCTCGGCTCTCCGCGGGATCCTCTCAGGCGAACACCTGAGTTACGGCGAGACCAGACGGATGTGCGGCGTTATTCTCGAGGACCGCGTGCGGGCCGCGCTCAAAGGCGCGGCGCTCATCGGCCAGCGGATGAACCGCGAGACGTACGACGAAGCGCGCGGATACCTGGACGCCGCGTTTGACCCGTCCGGCGTCGTGGAACTGAACGTTGGCTCGCTCACACATTTCGGTGAACCGTACGACGGATCGAACAGATACTTCCGCCCGACTCTTTTCGTCGCGGCCGTCAGGGCCGCGCTCGGACGCCCGACGGTTCTTCACGGGGTAGACGGGATGCCGCCGAAATGGGGGGTCACCGACGAACAGATCCTCAAGGCGCTTGGGGCGAACGTCGATCTCACGCTGGAACAGGCGGGAGAGCTCATTGAAAATCCTCACGTGGGTTTCGCATACGTGAGCCAGCGGATTTTCTCGCCGGCCGCCTGCGCTGCCAGAGAACTCCGTGCGCATATCGGAAAACGACCGCCATGGGCGGCAACGGAGAAAGCCCAGCGGCTCTTTACCTGCCCCGGAGAGAACCACATGGTCATCGGATACTACCATCCGGGATACGAAGACATGTTTCTGCGACTCGCTGCGGATCGTGGCCTCAACTCGGCCCTTGTCGTGAAGGGAATGGAAGGTGGCAGTTCCTTCGGGCTGCGGCTGGGCAAACCCTCCGAAGGTGAACGGAAAGCCATTAATAATGTAAGGGGCTTCCGGACACGCGACGGACGAATTGAGAGATACGATCGCGACGTCGACCCGGAGACCGCCGGATTCGGGTACGACGGTCAGCCCCGACCCGAAACCGTATGTGCGGACGCCTTTGCAAAAGCGGGCAGCTCTGCCCTTTCCGGACGGAAGGGCTGGATCTATGACCAGATCGTGCTTAACGCGGCAATCAAGGACAAGCTGCTCGGATTCGATGTCGATCCGTCCGCGGCTGTCGAACGCGTGGAGGACACGATCATCAGCGGTCGGGCTTTAGCGCACCTGAATGCATACGTCGAAGCATCCAGGGATGTCGCACATAACGCATATTGCAATCAATGGGGTTGAATCCCATATTTGCGAAGTTGTTCAACTTGCGGACAGCGGACCGGAAATCGCTGTGACCGATGCCCGGCAAGGCCGTAAGACCGCAGCCGTAGATATTTCCATGGAACCGCCCTGTTTGGCTGCGAACGCACCGGGTCGGTTCCCATCGAAGGGAAACCATTCATGGATACGGATGTCATCGTCGTCGGCGCCGGCCACAACGGCCTGACTGCCGCTGCTTATCTGGCAAGAGCCGGTCTCGACGTCAGCGTGTATGAACGCCGTCCCTTTGTCGGCGGCGCCTCGATCACCGAGGAACTGTGGCCCGGATTTCACTTTTCAACCTGCGCCCACATGGTCCACGGACTGCCCCCCAGAATAATACGGGATCTCAATCTCTATGATCGCGGGATGAAAATGCTGCCGCGCGAAGGGTACATCCGCCTCCGCCCCGACGGCGCCTACGACGGGCCGTCGGATCACGACTCTCCCAGGAATCGAACCCACCGAAGCCGCCTCACGAGCAGCGAACGCGCCGCCTCCCGACGGTACGGTGAATTCAAGCGGACGCTCTCGGACATCGTCACCCCTTACAGGTTTCAGGCGCCCCCACCCCTGGAGGATGTACGTTCCGCGATAGCCGGCACGCCGTCGGCCGGCGTGCTCGAAAGAGCCATCTCCACACGGATCCTGGAACTTCAGGATGAATTCCTGTCCACGGACCACCTCAAGGATCTCCACGCCTCGGAAGGCGCCTCCGTCGGCCGGAATCCCCTGGGACTTCACTTTGCCTACAGTTCCATCAACCGCCCCGACACCGAAACCGGTGAAGCCCATCCTTATGGCTACGTCGAGAGCGGAATGGGCGCCGTCAGCGATGCGATCGCCGACGCGGCACGGGAAGCCGGCGCGGCCATCCATCTCGACGCGGGCGTCGACGGATTCCTCGTGGAGGAAAACGCCGTTATCGGTGTGCGCCTGGCAAATGGAGAGGAAATCCGCAGCCGGATCACGGTCTCCAACCTTGACCCCAAGCGTACATTCCTCAGTCTCATGCCGGCCGAGTCGGTCAACGGCAGGCTGCGCAGGCGGCTCGAGGGTCTGATCACCCACGTGAGCTGTTATAAGCTGCTCGCCGTTATCAGCGAAGCGCCGCAATGGAAGTTCTGGGACGGAGATCCTGAACAGCCCTACCGGGGTGCGATCACGCTCAACGCATCGAGGCCTGAGATCGAAGCGGCATGGGATGAACTGGAAGCCGGCCTGCCGGTGCGCAGACCCGTCATCAGCTTTTCGATGCCCTCATTCGCGGATCCCACCCTCACCCGGCCCGGCTATCACACCGCCTCCGTGTGGATTTACCCGGCGCCCGCGCGGCTCCGGCAGGGCGCGTGGGACGACGTCCGGGACGAGATCGCCGAAGGCATCATCGACCAGATCACGGAATTTGCTCCCAATTTCAGGTCCTCCATCCAAAGCTGCGTCTTCCGGACGCCGCGGGACATCGAGCGTGAGAACGGCCTTACGGACGGCTGCATCTGGCACGTGCAACACGCCGGCGAACATCTCTTCTGGAACCGGCCCCTGCCGGAACTCTCGCAATATCGAGCCCCTCACCGGGGTTTGTACCTTTGCGGTGCGGGACAGCATCCGGGAGGCGAAGTCAGCGGCATTCCGGGTCACAATGCCGCGCAGGAAGTTATCAGGGATCTGACCTGACAAGCCGGGATAGCCGGGCTGCGTCACCAGGATCCGCTATTGGATGTACCCAACAGAGGTTGACATACCATGTCATTAGCCCTTCTGATCGTCGATCACGGGTCTACCAGGGACGAAGCCAATGTTATGCTGGAAGAGGTTGCAGCAATCGTGAGGCGGAAACGTGGGGGGCTTCTCGTTCACATCGCCCATATGGAACTCGCCCGACCCACCCTGGAAGAAGGTGTTGAGGCCTGCGTTCGCGACGGCGCAACCGAAGTGATCGTTCACCCTTACATGCTCTCGCCCGGCCGTCACGCCACTCACGACATTCCTGCCATGGTCGAACGTGCCGCGGCTCGTTTTCCAGGCGTCACATTCCGGGTCACCGGACCCCTGGGAATCCATGACAAGATTGGAGAGGTCGTTATCGAACGCGCGGGCCTCGCGTAAACCTCCCGCCTCACGTTGCTTCCATTCGACGGATCCCGCTCGATTTCACCGCACGGCCGACCACTAGGGAACTCAGATGCGTTTAAAGCGACGTCCAATGCTGCGGGTCTGCCTGATCACCTATGCGCATACCACCGTCGACTTCTACATGACCCTGTTCCCACCGTTGCTTGCCCTTTTCAAGAACAGGTTCGGGCTTACGCTGGTGGAAGCTTCCCTCCTGCCGATGGTCGTCTCTCTCTTTGGCAATATCCCGCAACCGTTTATGGGCTACATCGGCGATCGTTCCAATCGCGTGCGCCTGGCAGCACTCGGCGTTCTTGCGTGCGGCCTCTGCGTTTCCTTTATCGGTATGCTGCCAACGGCAGCGGTGCTCGCCGGCTTTCTGATTCTGGCATCTCTAGGTTCGTCCCTTTTCCATCCGACGGCCGGCGGCCTGGTGACGACGTCAATGCCCGGACGGTCCAACTTTGCCATGGCGGTCTTCCTGACCGGAGGTCCTTTAGGCATGGCCATTGCACCGGTAACGGGGACACAGGTCATTTCGCGCTACGGGCTGGAGTCTCTATGGATCGTTATCTTTCCCTGTCTTGTGGCCGCAACGGTCCTTTTTCAAATGGCCAGGACCGACGTGCCGGCCGAGAGTGCGAAAGCGCCGGTCCGCATCAACTTCGCGTTTCTTCGGACGGCGGCCATGCGTCCCCTCTGGATCCTGTATGCAATTGCGGTTTTTCGATCTCTGGTACACGCGGCCTGCGTGAGCTTCATATCCATTCTTGGACACGAACGGATGTGGGATATCTCCAAGATTGGCTGGGTATTGTCCGCCTACCTGATCGCGGCCACGCTGGGCCGTCTGGCAGGCGGATATCTCGGCGATCGTGTCCCGCCTCGCAGGCTTCTGGGTTGGTCCTGCGCATTCTCGACCGTTTTCTATATTGTCTTTTGCTTTACGTCGGGGCCCGTCTCTCTGCTGTGTTTTCTTTTCGCCGGATTCATCTTCGACCTCGGCGCCACCACCAATATTGTGCTGGCGCAGCGCATCCTGCCGCAACACGCCAGCACGGCCACGGGACTGGTGATGGGTTTTGCATGGGGGATTTCGGGCCTTATGCTTCCGGGCATCGGACTTCTCGCAGACAGTACATCCATGTCGTTTGCCCTGGCTTGCGTCTCCCTCATTTTACTTCCTTCCGCCGCGCTCGTGGCCGCACTGCCAAGAGCCCCGGATCGGGGAGGCACAGGAGCATTACCCGATCGTCAATCGACATAAGCGGAACCTCCGGCCGGATATCCCGTCCATAACGAAAGGCCCAGTAAAACTGGGCCCATTGGATTTGCAGGTTAACGAAGGAACATAGTCCGGGAGCCGGACCTTGAATCCAACCATCCGGATGCAGGCGAAATCAGCCATATTTCAAGTCTTGATATTGTTTCCCACCCTCAGTTCGGCCACGGCTCAACCCGCGTACTCTCCGGGACAGATTCTCATCAGGTTCAGAACGGCGGCGGCCAAAATCGCTGTGGGAAGACTGGAAAGCCTGCATCTGCGCTTTGCAGCCGGCACCCCCGAGCCCGTTTTTCAGCCACCCGCTGTCCCGGCCAAACGTGCCCTGGGACTGGCGCAGGTGTACCGCCTTGAGATTGATCCCGGCGCAAGTCCCGTGGAAGCCGCGGCCGCCTATACGGAGCACCCGGACGTCGTTTACGCACAGCCCATCCACCTTTTTTACCACCACGACGCGCCCGACGATCCGCGACTGCCCGATCAGTACGGTCTGGATCAAATCAGGTGGCAGGCCCTGCGGGACGGCCTTCCGCCGGAAGAACAGCCCGTCGTCATCGCCATCATCGATTCGGGCGTGGACTATACCCACGAAGATCTGGCAGACAACATCTGGATCAACACCGTCGAAGCATTCGGTCGCTCCGGCGTTGACGACGACAACAACGGGTACGTTGACGACGTTCGCGGGTGGGACTTCACCCACACTCCGACACTACCGGCAAAGGGCGATTACCTCTCGCCCGACAACGATCCCATGGACGAATCCAGCCATGGCACCCGTGTTGCAGGCATTGCCGCGGCTGTAACAGACAACGGCGTGGGCATCGCCGGCGTCGCGCCGGGCGCCGCGCTGATGTCCCTTCGCGCCGGCGTGACGCTGCAATCCAACCTTACCTTTCTTGAAGAAGACGACCTCGCCGCCGCAATCCTCTATGCCGTGGAAAACGGCGCCCACATCATCAATATGAGTTGGGGTGGGCCGGAAAGCGCGTTCCTGATCCGCGACGTCGTGCGCTATGCTGCCGCGAGCGGCCTCATCCTGGTCAGTTCCGCAGGTAACAGCGGCGAATTCGGCCTTTCTTACCCGGCCGCCATGGACGAAACCATTGCCGTGGGAGCCACGGCGCCGCGAGACCGGATTGCCGCGTTCAGCAGCCTGGGGGTCCCGCTGGACCTGGTCGCGCCAGGCTCGGGCACGCTTACAACCATGCCGGGAAACCGCTATGCACACGCCTCCGGCACGTCCTTCGCAGCGCCCCACGTCGCGGGCCTCACGGCGCTTATTCTCTCCCGTCGTCCCGATCTCACCCCCGAGCAGGTCCGCACGCTGCTCACGGCGTCCGTAATCGATCTCGGTCCGGAGGGTTGGGACAGCAGCAGCGGCGCCGGTCGTATCGATGCGGCGAATTTGCTCGAAAAAACGACGGGATGGACAGATCCCCCCATCGTGAGGATCGACCACCCCCGGACGGACGACGGCGCCAGGCGGAACGTAGACATCCTTGCCCGGGCCGATGGTCCCAACGTTGCCGGCTACGAGCTGTTCTCCGGCAGGGGAGAAGATCCTCAATCCTGGAACCGGCTCTCCGGTGGACCGCCGGGATCGAACATCCGGCATTCCTGGACTCCGGGTACGCCGGCCGACACCACTGCCATCCTGCGGCTGCTGGTCAGGCTGACGGACGGCACGACACTTGAAGATCGGGTGCGAATCGGCATACTGCGGGCCTTGCCGGTCATATCCAAGGCGTCTTTCGCACCCATACTCATTGGAAACCGCCAGGCGTACCAGGCCGAATGGCACACCAGACGTCCAACACGCGGCGCCTTGCTCTATCGCTCTTCTACGGCGACGCGAGAAGACACCCTGTTTTCGGACATCATCTACACCCGTCATCGCGTCACCCTGCCGCCGGACCTCGCCTCCGGGCCCCTGGATTACCGCATCATGTCCAGGGATGCCGGGGGACAGGCCGTGTTTTCCGAACCGTTGACGTTAAGGGTGGATCCGCTTCGTCTCTCCTCTCGCGGTTTCGTGGAGATCGACACCCTGCCCGACGGGTATCTTGCAAACGAGACCGCCGACTTCGACATGGACGGACGGCCCGAACTCGTACTGATGCCCTACGCCAGCGGCCGTCCCTACAACACGAACCTGATTGTGGAACGTGACGAAAACGGAAACTTCACAACCGTTTTCCGTACCAACGAGTCGTTCCTGCCATGGGCCGTGGGCGACGCGAACAACGACGGTCGCGTCGACCTTCTCGGCATCAACTTTCCACGCACCAACGTCGCACGCCTCCGGCTCTTCGTCGGAACTCCTTTTCCGTCCGAGACCCTTATGGACCACCCCGAATACCAGGGCGGCGAAATCGTCGATGTCGACGGTGACGGCCAAAACGAGATCGTGGCGCTTTCGGCGCTTACCGGGGACATTCGAGTATTTGAAAGTACCGTGGAAGGCGTGTTCATCGGAGGCGCCCCCCTTGCGAATCCGACCGAAGGCACCAACTGGCCCGGTCTCCGGCTCGTCGTCGCGGATCTTAACGGCAACGGGCGGAAGGAAATCCTCTCAGGCGACGACGACGGAGACCTCTGGATCTATGGAGCTCTGCCAGGCGGCGGTTTTGCTCAGACCTGGAAACTGGCGGGCAGTGACAGCACCAATACCCAATGGATCGGCGGCGCCGCCGATATCGACAATGACGGCGACGTGGAGTTCGCCGTCGCCCGCGCGGCGGAAGACCGGAACGACGCGCTCAACGGCCGGTGGAACCTTGAAATCTACAGTGCGGATGGATTCTCCTCCTATGCACAGGAGTGGTCGATTCGGGTCTCGGGTGTAATCTCGACGGGAAACGGCATTGCGACGGGCGACGTGGACGGCAACGGTATCCCCGACCTGGCCGTCTGTCTGCGACCGGACCTTTACCTCATCCGCGCCACCGGCCCGGATTCATACGAACCCGTCTGGCATGAAACCGTTTCATTGACTTACCGCCCGCTTATTGCGGATCTGGACAGGAATGGTTACGCGGAGCTGCTCTACAACCGGGACGGCGCCGTACGACTGATGGAACGCACCGAGCCGGGTATAAGCAGGATTCTACAGATCGTTCATGCTTATCCGCTGGGACCGGAAAGCGCACGGCTCGCGTGGGCGCCCGTCGAAAGCGGCGCCACCTATCGTATTCTGCGCGGGGTCGACGGAAGTATGCCGGAAGCCATAGCGGACAAACTGACCACTAATTCGTACACGGACACTGGCCTGGCCGAAAACAGAGTGTATCGTTACGTTGTGATCGCCACTCTGCCCGGCGGCGACGAGATCAGCTCCGAAACACACGCCCTGCGCCCCAATCCGGCTCCGGAACTGCATCGCGTGGAAGTCATCCACGAGAACAGTCTCTCACTCGAGTTCAGTGAACCGATGTCAGCCGGAACGGCCAATCCGAACGGATATTCGGCCACCCCCGACCTGGGTCGCCCGACCTCTGTGATTCTTGACCGTACGAGCCAGCGCGCCCTGCTTTCGTTTTCCTTGCCGTTTGAAGCCGGTCGTGAATACACCCTTGCATGTTCCGTGGCCGCTGACTCGTCAGGCGTACCCCTCGCTTCCGGATACAGGAACGTCTCGTTTACGTCCGGGCAGACCACCTTTCCTTCGGCGGGAATCGCCGATTTCGACGGAAGCGGCAGGGTTGACTTTCCCGACTTTCTGCTATTTGCCAGCGCCTTCGGCTCCACCGATCCCCGATTCGACCTGGACGACGACGGCAACGTCGCATTCTCGGACTTCGTCCGGTTTGCTCTCCTGTTCGGCAAGGTGGTATAGGCTGCGGGTCTCAGGTCTCGGCGCGTCGCTTCTTTATCCGTTCGAATGCCCAGACAAGCGCGAACCCGCCGAATAGAACAGCCTTCACCCAGACCGCCTCCTCCCATATCCCTTCGCTCGCATATCTGATCAGGACGTGATACGAAATTGCGATCAGACCTGTAAAGACCAGCCATGCCGGTTGCCTGTAGAAGACCATGAAGGGTACCATCCAGATCGCATACCATGGGTGCAATGTCGGCGTAAGCAACAGGAAGGCGCCGACGAGGAAGAAACCTGCCTGAATCGGCGGCATCCTGTTGAACGTGACGAGGATTACCGCCATGGCAAACGCGACCGCAATGACCGCGCGCGCCCACTGCGGGTTACCCAGCACGTAACTGAGGATGTCAAAGGCCGGTGCATTGAAGCTCCAGTGTTCGGCATAAGTGAGGAACCCTGTGAACAGTGCCTCTCCGGCTTCCAGGTAGGGCAGGTACCCGGCCGCTATCGTCGCGGTGAAAATCAGTACAGGCCATACTGCCTGCGGTCTGAAGCAAGCCGGCAAACGCCTTTCGGTCCTTCGGGAGATCCTCCCGTAGATCCAGCGCAAAAAGACCGGAACCAGGCAGATGGCAAAGAACTTGCTCAAAAAGGAGAGTGCCAGCGCGGCGAATGCCCTCGCGTAACCTCCAACCTGAAGATAGAGGAACGCAATAACCATGAAGGAAACACCCAGCGCATCGATGTGGCCGTTGCCCGCCACCTCTACCAGCAACAGGGGATGCCAGAGGTATAAAAGCAATTGTCCCGGATGCTGATCGTAGAGCCGAATCAATCCTAGAAGAAACCACGCCGTCAACAGATCGAAGAGAGCGAGGCCAATCTTTATGGTCCAGATCGACGGATGAATGAGATAACATACGCGGAAGAATATCTGAGCCAACGGGGGGTAGATGGTGGGTACGTCGGGATGGTTTACGTGGGAGAAGACCTCGTCGTCCTTGAGGTCGGCGAGCGCTTCGGAAGCAGGTGGATACACGTAGGGATTTATCCCCCAGGCCTGCACGCGTCCGTCCCACAGGTACCTGTAAACGTCGTCCGAAAGGCCGGGAGCGGAAAAAACCAGAATGACGCGGAACAGAAGGCCAAACAGCACCACAGTCTTCAGTGAAGCCCCTGTACAATGCCACACAGCCGCCAGGTAGAAGACCATCCACAGCCCGAACAGGCCAAAAAAAAGCGGCATCCTGTACCGGGATTCACCCAGTGCCAATATGCCGACTGCACACACGCCGATCAGGATGCCGGAAATCAAGAATCTGCTTTGCCTAACCTCCATACACGTAACCGTTGACAGGCGTACTCACTCAATGTCCTGTACCGAAATAGAGAACACTACCGGCGGAGCGAAACAACCCTGGCCCTGCGCCGCAAAACCTCATCCGGTACGAGATCGCGCATTGTATTTCGACTCTCCCGGTCCATTGCCCAGTAATCCTCAATCAAGTAACGCCTGCCGTTCTCGTCCGTTACCGTGATCGACGGCGGCTCCGAACCGTCCAGCGCCTCACGGTCCTGCGTTCGAAACACGATTTCTCCCTCTTCCGTGACAACGGTCCATTCACCGCCCGTTCCGCGAGGCGACATCGCCAGGATTTCCCGAATCCGGGGAATATAGTAAGCATCCTTCAACGCGGCCTTCAATATTTCCTGAGAGTCGGCGTCCAGGGCGCCGGGATCCTCGATCAGACAGATCTCATGCCCGTCTTCTCCCAATAACCCCACGAAGCGGTCGGGGTTGCTTCTCGGGAACGCCCGGGCGACCCGGTCTACCGGATGCGCGATATCCCCTATGACGGCCTCTATCTGGTTTTCGCACCGGCGCAGCCGTATTTTCATCGGGCAATCATCCCAATGTATCCGGTGAAACGGACACATCTGAAGATGGCCGGCAGGGATTCCCGTTTGCCTTTTCTTCCTGGCCGGTCTGGTCGCATTGCCTGGAAGGCAACCGGAATCGACTGCTAACGGGCGATGCGGCGGCCCGGGTCTCGCCGGAGGACAATTTCTCCGCGTTTGAAGACCCGAACCGTACCGGTAGACTCCGAAACCGCCACCGCGATCGCTTTGGTGTTCTTGGTTACCGCTGCCGCGGCGACATGCCGCGCCCCCAACCCCTTGGGCAGGGTGAGACCCCTCACGTAGGAGGTGATATAGCGACAACCTGAGCGAATGACGCCATCCTCCTGGACGATGAAGGCGCCGTCCATCAGAGAAACCTCCTTCACGCCTTCGCGGTTGTCGGGATCGCAGATGTTCCGCTCCCGTCTTGAATACCCGCGGAACGGATCATACGTCATCACGCGGGAATTCGCCAGCACGCGGTCGGAGTCGCCCAGCACGAAGAGGGTGCCTACCTGCTCTCCTTCCCGGCCTTCACGTCCGATGTCAAGAGCGATATCCAGCACCGACTTGACCACTTCAATTGGGAGATCGTCCGCCAGCAGAGCCAGGCTCTCCGGATCGAAGTCCTCAAACTCCCTGCGGGTATCCACGGTCATCAACGTGTCCACGCCACCGTGTTCCATGACGCTTGAAAGGCAGATCAGCCGACTGCCCTTTTTGATGTGACCGGCCTCCATGCCCAGCATAATGCCCTGCCGCACCCGTTCCAGATGAGAAACATCGTCGAAATCAAGCCTCAACCGGCGGATCCCCATACTCTCGATGCCCTGAAGAAAGCGATTGCGTCGGGTGACCAGCAGCACCGGACAGGAATCGTTCAGGGATTGAACAGCCGTCCTGGTCACACCGGAGTCCGCCACGAGCAAAACAAGATCAGCGCCAATCTCGCCGGAGAGACTGGCGGCCGTTTCCAACAATGCGTGTGCTCCCGACCGATCCTGTTTTGCCACGTGAGCTATCTCCGCGACCCAAATCGACGTTTTCTTCCGTAAGTCACCGGTTCCTCGCTTTGCTTCTCAGACACGCCGCCATCCAGAACCGGCGCCGGTGTGTCTTCGACAGTGAGAAAATCGGGCGGAATCTCCCGTGAGAGGACCGTGGGTCCGCAGTCGAAGAACTGAATCCCGTCCTTGGCGGCCTTTCTCGCCTCAACCCGTATCACGGTCCCCGGCTCCCGCCGGCGTCCAGCAAGCCTTCGCGCGACGTCAGCGTCGAAAGAGAGGTGTACGTATTGCCTGTCATCCGGCTTCAATCCCGATCTCAGAATGCCTTCAACTTCCGACACGCTTGCGCTCTTGTACAGGTGTTCCGGTGGTTCGATGGGTTCGGATCCCAGTTCCATGGCGAAACTATGTCCATAGCGCGCACGGATCCGCCCTTCGACAATCTCAAACCGTTTCTTGGTGGCCTTATATACCAATGCTTCTACGTCCTCGACTTCGATATCGGCATCCTGTTTCTTCAATGCGGATATCACCGCGTCGAAGTCCGCGAAGCCATACCCGTCCACCTGGACGCCGAACTCTTCCGGCCGATGCCTGAGCATCAGTGAGAGCAGCTTGGATACCCTGATTGGAGATCGGTAACCATCCATTTTCATTCCTCGGTTTGATTTCAGTTCGTACACGGTTGCGGTCGCTGCCGTAACGGCCGGCGGCGTGCTGGCATGATCCGAATCGTCGAGTGTCAGGCGCTAGAATGGATCGTCGCGGAAAGTTTCGTACTCCTCAAACCTCAGATAATCACTCATGAACCTCAGATCCACGCTGCCTGTCGGACCGTTGCGCTGCTTGCCGATAATGATCTCGGCCTTGTCCGGTTGTGGATTTCCCTCTTCATCGGGTATACCGTACACCTCCGGCCGATAGAGAAACGCGACGACGTCTGCGTCCTGCTCGATGCTGCCGCTCTCGCG
>JAAXHE010000248.1 GCA_012271065.1 Candidatus Latescibacterota bacterium | reverse complement strand
ATTTCGGCGCCCGCGTCGACGGCCCGCCTCGTAAGGGCGTCGATGCGGGAGAGGTTGTAGGGTTTGTCGGCATCCCGCGCTTCGAACTGGGCGGCGCCGATTCTGATGTCGCGCATGGATTCCCGTTCTTGCCACTGCAAATGTGTCTCAAGTCAATTTACAGGACCGGACCTCTTCGGCATCTGAGCAGGTGTCAGCCTCAATTCGAAAAAAGACAACAGTCTAATTTACCACAAAAAGCACAAAAGGCACAGAAGGTGACGGTGCGAAGACGGGGTATTGAGGTCGTACAAATGGATGTAAATTCACTTGACGTCCAGTGACAATTATCCGGGGCATTTTTCCGGGTTTTCGGCGTTTATCCTGTCGATCCTGTCCATCCATGTAAGTACCTGTTTCTGAACAAAAGAGATTCGTGAACGGGCGTCAGGCCGTTCCGTCCAGCAGCCCTTTCATATAGCCGACAGCGTAGAGCCTTCCCATCAGGGTGTAGCCCGGAGGATCGTTGGCTTCGCCGGAAAGCACCGGGACGTGGTCCGGCCTAATGGGGCCGGTGAAACCGATGTCCCGATACGCCCGGATGCACTCGGCCATGTCCGTGTCGCCCTCGTCGTGGAAGGTTTCCTCGAAACTGGGTACGGTTCCTCTCACGTCGCGGAAGTGGGAAAAATGGATCCTGTCCCCAAACCGGCGGATGGCTGCGGGCACGTCGGCGCCCATCGCGGCGAAGTTGCCCTGGCAGAAGGTAATGCCGTTGTATTCGCTGGGTACCATGTCGATGACGCGCTGGAATGCGTCCACGCTGGTGATGATGCGGCCGATTCCCCGGACGGGCGACAGGGGCGGATCGTCCGGGTGCAGCGCCTGCTTGACGCGGGCCTCTTCGGCCACGGGAATGACACGCTCAAGAAAGTATTCCAGGGTTTCCCAGAGCCGTGCTTCGCTCACTTCCCCGTATTTCGTAGGGGGTGCGTCCTGCATCAGCGAGTCATCGTAGCTGCTCACAAACGCATCTCCCCGGCCGCGCGTGGTGAACGAGGTACGCATCCAGTTGAACACCGCCATCCAGTTCCAGCACATGATCCCGATACCGGCCGCGCCCAGGTTGCGGATGGTCTGGCAGTACGCGTCTAGATCCTCGTCCCGCCCATCCAGACCCAGTGTGATGCGGTTCGAGATCGGTAGGGACTCCACCACGGACCATATGAGGCCCGCGTCCGCGATGCGTTGCTTGTGATGTACGATGGCGTCAAAGTCCCAGATCGGCCCGCCGTTGGGAAGTGTCGTCACCAGGTCGGTCACGCCGATCTGGCGGGCGAGGGCCATCCGTTCTTCGTCGAGGGGCGACAGGACCAGTGCGAATCTCATTGGATTGGTCTCCTAATCGGGTTGTAAGGCCCCTGAATTTATGCCATCACGGACCGATGTGCAAATCGAAAGACGCCGTGAATAATGCGCACTACAAATTCGCGCGAATTCAGCTTTACGACAATTCCACCAATAATTCGGCGTAGGAAAAATGGCCCATGTCACGAGGCTACCGGCAAGGTAACAGTAACACGAACTGCGAAAACAATCAATCTACGTGCGGCGACAGACATACACACGCCATCTCCCAGGAGAGATTGCGTATGTTAGATTCAACAAGACCGTTTTGGTTGCGGAATCGTCAAATATCGAGTTTTTGGCATTTGCCGTTCTACAACATCCACGGATTTCTGCGCCACGTCGAGTTCGGCAAATGCAAATGATGCCTCAGCCAAAAACAGGATTCAAGGCGTGAGGCATCAGATGTGCTGAGTTCTACAATTGTAATTCTGTCGTAGATCGACTTAATCTGCGAGCAAGTGAAAGAGTACGGCTTTTTCAGACCGGATCGACAACGAATCCTTCGCTCCACTTCGCGATTCGCTGCAAAGTTATCCGGATCTTCGGCTGAATTCCGCAGATCGCACTGTGTGCGCGATTGTGTTCAGATGGAACGTGACGCACTTTGTGACGTTCTCTTCGTACATCTGCTACTTTGAACTCGACAATGCCGTTGTCATCGGGAATTCTGGCCCGCTTCTGCGACTGCCGGGGAGTTGAATATTTCGACCCGTCTACAGACAGACAGCTACCTGCGAAGCTGAACAATCCGACCGGGAACTCGTGCGCTTTGTTAACCCTTTTTGATTTTCTAATCTCGTTGTACTTTTTCTTGTTTACGCGGTAATATAGCAAGTCGGAATTCGGTATGTACTCAATGTCCCACTTATGCATTCAATCCCTCCATCCAGTGCGCGATCTCTTCTGGATCGGGTCTATGTTCGCCCTGGATAGATCGTTCGCCGTTACAGTTGTCTCCATAAAATGAAGATGAACCGTCAGCATTAAAGACAATCAATAGCTCGAAAAAAGGTGTTTGCCAATGAAGATCAACACTTCCCCCGCTCGCCGGCAAAATCTCGACTTCTCTGGCGAGGCTTTCGCCATTGCCTTGCGAGCACAACTCATATACGAAATCGCTGGCGGCCTTAACGGTAATTTCATCGAAGATGGGTGACCCCTCGCCATCCCAATCGGCTTCCAGGCTAAATAGCCGCTGCTTCGCATCCTCAACAATGGCAACCACGTCGCCTCCGTTGCCTGGTAAAGACTCATCAACTACAACAGCCTTCGCGTCTTGCACGCGATTTTCTGCGTCCCTGTAATCCATCTGCAATACTCATCTAAAGAAGGTAGATGTCTGGCCAGAATTCCAGTGAGTTACCCACAAGGAACATTGCAAAGGTGTCGCACTCAACAAAATGCGTACGTCGGATTCATCCTCTCCGGTCTCGCATGTACAAATTGCCACAGATCAAACACATGCAGGATGCATCCGGGCCCTGTACATGACCGGAAAATTCGCAATGCAAGCGTAAAAGGCTGGAGATTGTGCGTCAGAAACTTGACGAAAAACCGGCTCGCGAAAATATAGCCGAATCTTGAAATCTGTCAACGGTTTTTCGCTTTGTGACGATTTCAGGAACGTCGGTTTTGTTTGCTCTTGAATACAACTCCCGGGATTTCCACATCAATTGGTTTTTGTAAACCGCCTCCTCTGTCACAGACCGGAACTCAGGGCACTAACGCGCCCCCCGTCAGTCCCAACCAGAAGCCCGGACAAACCGGGCAGCGAAAGCCGGCTCAACACGGTCACACCGGCTTCCATACGGTGGCTGCCCGCAATTTCTCCGTCCTGAGACAGGAACACGATCCATCCGTCGGAAGTCCCTGCAACGATTGTCTCCGCTTCGCCGGCTTCGAGAAGGACCAGTCCGGTCACGGCCCCGTCGAGGTCCCGGTGCCATCGTTTCCCGCCCGTGCCGCTCAACAGCGCCACGTGCCCGCTTTCGCTCCCGGCCGCGAATCCGTACCTACCGACGGTCACACCGTGCCGGACGTCGTCTCCCAGGTTGGCCGTCCAGAGGACCTCTCCCGAAGTCGAATCCACCGTGTAGACGTTTCCGTCCATGGCACCGTAGACCGATTCCTTCACGCCGTCGCCATTCAGGTCCGCGAGGGCCAGCGCCGAGAAACAGGGGCCCCCGTTAACCGTCCATCGGATCCTCCCGTCGGCCTCCAGCAGATTCGACGTGTAATATTCAGCGCCCACCAGGATTTCCTGCCTGCCGTCTCCCTCCACGTCCCCGACGACCATCGTCCGCGCGGCGTGGTGTTCGATCTGCCGCTGCCAGACTTCCTCTCCGTCCGACGCCAGCGCCCACACCAGCCACCCGTCCGTGGCTGTCAGGATCACGGGATTTCCGTCACCGGTCAGATCTGCCGTCGTCACCGCGTTCACATTCTGATCCACCCCGTGCGACTCCGAAAACCGGCGCTTCCAGCAGACCCCACCTCCGGAATCGAACAGCGTCAGCGCGCGGTCCCTTCCACCGGCCAGAAGCCTTCCTTCCTTCAGATCCGCAAGATGCACGGCGCGCACTTCGGCGCGGGTCGCTCGCGTCCAGCGAATCCGCCCGTCGGGGTCCAGCAATAGGACCTGCCCGCCGGCCGTCCCAACCGCAATCGAGTCAGCCTTCGCATCGGCGCATCGGACCGGTCCCCGGACCTGCGCCTCCCACAAACGCCTGAGGGACGTATCTTTCGGCACGAAACCGTGTATTCCCGGCGCCCTGCGATGCTCGTAAGGCGCGCCGGACCGGACGGCCTCACGCAGGACGCCATCAATACCGGCTTCCAGAATGATCTGATGCGTTCCTGCCGAAAGACGGTCCGTTGTATGTCCTGCCTCTCCCTCAAAACAGATGCCCTCCGTCCTGACTCGGGTCTCGCCGCTTGCGCGGACTTCACCCCGTCCCTCGCCCGGGTGCAGTACGATGTGCACCGGCGCGTCGCTTTCAAACACCGCGCCATTCGCCCACACACCCGTCGCGTCAAGCAACGTCAGGGACGATTCGGTCAACGCAAAAGCCTTGGCGGCAAACCTGATACCGCCTATTCGTGCTTCCCCGCCGTCAACGCCGAATACGGTCGGACCGTCCGGATGCCCCACCCGCACCATCCCCTCGCCGATCCGCTCGATTCGCCACGTATTGATCTCCGCTTCCGAGCCCGCCACCATCAGGTTGAAGTAACGCTCCACGTCGCCGGGCCGGCCGTGCAGCGCCTTGTGCTGGCTGAAGATCCGGATCGGGCCGTCTGCGAACGGATACAGTTCGTAGGGGTCGGTCCCTGCAACGCGAGCTTCTTCCGTCACCAGGGACTTTTCCGAATCATCCGCATTCAGAATGCGGAAACACACGCCCTCCTGTTCCACGGTCAGTTCACACCCGTCCTGCCTGAGCTCGCCAAGCGTCCGCCACAGGCACCTCAGATCGTAATCCGCATCCTTCAGCAGCCTCAGCGAGTCCGCGACCAGAATGAACCCGCCCTTGACCCAGAGGATATCGCGCGTCCAGTCCAGCCCGTTGTATCCCGGCACGACCGTGCGCGTGAAGGCGGTCTCTCCGAACGTCTCCGCCCACTTCAACGCCACCAGCGGCGGCATCTCCGCTGTTTCACCTCCGCAGATGGACACGATTGACGAGTGGTGCCGGGGCCGCTTCCAGATATAATCCAGTTCTGCAAGCCACATCCGCCCCTTCCACGTCAGCCGTACGATCGAGTTGCCGTCCTCGTGCCCGTGCGCGAACGTCGACGTCCCGTCCAGCAGAAGGTACTCGTCGTCCCGGTCGAACCCGCCGCGCAGAACCAGCTTGTCGAACGCTTCATCGATCGGCACGTTCGCTCCGCCGCGCGCGTGCCGCTCCACCCAATCGTAAAGCGAACGGTTGAACGGCGCCACGGTGACCCCTGCCAGCCGGTCAGGCGCGCGTTTCGGCAGCGCCCGGTAGTAACAACCCGGATACGGCCCGCCGCCCATCCAGTCCAGCGCCCAGAGATAGCTGCCGTCCTCGTAGTACCAGGCCGCCGTACAGAGGGCCATCGCGAGCTCGAGCGAGATGGTCTTGTTCCTGAGCGCCACCGCGTACCGTCCCGGCTCGATATAGGACCACATATCGCCGAAGCTCACCGGAACGCCGAGATTGTCCGTCACCTGGATGCCGAAATCGGCAAAGGTCCGGAGGTGGCCGTTCTCCAGGAAGCGGAAATCGTCCCGCTTCAAATCGTAAATCACCTGGTGATACGGCGCCAGCCAGCAATAGCCCCACCATCCGCCCCCTGCATCGTCGTTCGGCTTGTAGCTTTCCGCCTGCCCGTCGAAAACCGCCCGGGAGAACCGTATCTGCTTCTCAAATCCGGTGATCCCGTAATAGGATTCGAAATAACCCGCGCAGAACGACCCGCTCAGTCCGGCAAACGTCCAGTGGTTCTGATGGATCTCCAGGGGCGGCGGCGCTTCGCCCTTGAAATAGTGGGTGCCGGCCACGTAGTTCGCCAGACCCCACAGCACGTTGGTGATCCGGAGACGGTCCGTGTCGGTAAAGGCATCGCTCTCCTCGATCAGGTCCCAGACCAGGAACAGCCGCCACGCCCATGAATAGATGAACAGCATATGCTCGAACAGCCAGTTCCCGCCGTAGCGGTTCCTCACCAGGTCCTCGTAATGGAAGAGGGTATCCCGGAACATCCGCGCACAGCCGGGATCGTGAGTCAGGTGGTGGGCCAGACCCAGGAAGGTACCCTGTTCGACAGGATAGTAACTGAGATTGTCCCTGTACATCTCCGCCACCCATTCGCGGAAGGCCTCCGGCGTCATATCCGGCAGCAATGTCTCGTGCACCTCGGACCGGGACAGATTCGTATACCCCAATCGCCCCCCGGTTTCTTCCAGTACGCCCTCCAGCACCTCGACCGCATTGGCCGCGCCATCCAGCGTGCTGGCCCCCACCAGCAACGCGTTATAGCCGCAGTTCTCCGGATTGTGCACAGTCCTGACTGCATACCCGTCCCCGCCTGGATACCAGTCGTCCAGGAACGCGTATTGCCGCCGGTAAAGCGCCATCAGCGCCGGGTTATTCATCGCGTTGCCCAGCAGCACGCGATGTTGGCCTTCAGGCAGCGGCGAAAGGCGGGTCGGATCCACGATCGGCAGTTCCACGCCCGCATTCACTCGGATCATTTTCTGCACCTGCCGGCCAAGATGCGCCCAGTCCGGATCCGACGGCGCCACGATCTCCGCCCCTTCACGAAGGTTCGTGGTCAGGTGCATGTCCTTTAATCTGTCAAAACGTCCCTCGACCATCGAACATTCCTTCAGGTGGAATTCAGACGCAGCAGGAATTCACGTTTGTATGCACGGAATGTGCGTGACAGCTTGTGTCAATTCGCGTATCTTAATGGTAATAGTGTCTTTACTTCAATTTGGAGAATCTTTCCAGTGACAATAGAAGAAATAAAAGAAATCGCAGTTCCTGCATGTCGGGAATTCAGGGTAAAAAGACTGGATCTGTTCGGATCTTTGAGCCGTAGCCAGGGAACCGCGATCAGCGACGTGGATTTGATCGTGGAGTTCGAGGATCCTACTACGTTTCCTTCGAAGCGGTTCTTCGGGCTTCTACACCATCTCGAGGACAAGCTGAACTGCAAAGTTGATTTGCTTACGTTCAATGGACTCAGGAACCCCTATTTTCGTCGCAGCATCCTTGACGATAGGGTAAACATCTATGGACGATGAGATTCTCAAATACCTCTACGACATCAAAGATGCGGCTCCCCACAACCAGCGCTCCGTACCGGACGTCGTCGCCCGAGTCCACCCGCCACACGAATTCCCTCCATTACCTACTCACCCGGCAACTCGACCCGAACGCTCGTTTGATCCTCGGAAACGAAGACGCGTTTCCCGTCCAGTTCGGCAAACGTCCCTCCGTGCAAGACCACCGACCCGCCGCCGTCCGGTCCCCGTCGTACCAGACAGGCGAGGGCGTCCGTGGTCAGCCCGCCCGCGGTGACTGTTTCATCTCCTGTCCTGAAGACTGCCAGAGCGGTCACAGCAGGGCCGCTTATCCGGATGCCGATCCCGCCATGCCCCATCACCCGCGTCGCCGAAACCGTTTCGGCCTCAGCGGAACGCAGCGGCTGAAGCAGGTGAAGGTAGTGCACTTTTTCCATCGGCTCCGGCGTCGGAAACCGCAGATAGGGCTGCCGATCCGCATCCCGGGGCGCGGGCGTGAAATCGATCCTGACGGTGGACGCCTCAGGCCAGAGATGTCTGATGTGAATCCATGCCGCGCGGCCCTCGATTCTGGACGTCTCGCCGTCGACTGTCACCTTGCCGTACGGGCTCAGCAGCCGCCACTCGATCTGTCTGGGCCGCCTTCCGGCGGTTTCGATCTCATCGAACAGCACCAGGTACCGCAGGCCCGGGTCGCCCTGCGGCTTCAAAAACATCAGATGGCGGCGATAGGTATCCAGCAGGGGTCGGTACGCGTGCGCCGCCTCCCCCCTTACGTAATCGTAGTCCCTTGAGAAATAGGTCTCCTCGATCCGTCCGCTCTTCGTAATATCCTCCGGTCCCAGCCATTGCAATTCGTACTCGCGCGGCACAGGGCTTTCCTCGTGCACCGTCGGCTGTCCCCGTCCATCCACCAGAATCGTGTTTCGCCCCGGTGTGCCCTGGTACCAGGCCGTCAGATCGTACTGCGCCTGCGTCAGCGCCGCTTCGCCCGTCTTCGGTGTCCGCGGCGGCGACAACAGACGCTCCCCGAACGCGGTGAGCGTAAACGCATTCTTGTCTCCCTGTTCCTTACTCACTTCCGGTCCGGACGTGAACGTGATGTTCACCCCTTCCGCGTGAAGCGTGTCGTATAACTTAACCAGCCCCAGGTCCCGGAAGTGAAACCCGGTCACGTCATTCTTCGGAGCCGCCGGCGGCAGGCTCTCGTCGTAGAACAGGAACTCCCAGGGCCCGTGGAAATAGAGCCCCTTCGCCGCCGCAACTCCCAGCGTATACGTTCCGTCCATCTCCTCAACTGCCTTGGCGATTTCGTGTTCACCTGTAAATGCGATGCCCCTTACACGCCGCCCTCCGGACATCAGCATCAGCATTGCCTGCCCGGTGTCCGATCGGTACTTACGCAGTGAAGCCCGGATCTCGCCGGCGCGCAAGCTGGCGAATCCGAGGGCCGTCTCCCCCCGTTCTTCCGTCAGCGCGACCGGTCCGGCCAGGCGATCCACGACACCCCCGGCGGCGTCAAGGACCTCAAGAGAACCGATCTCGACCCGATCGCCCTCAACCCGAAGCGTGACCATGTCGATCCCTTCCACCCGTTCAATATCCTGCCGGTCCCGCAGGACGCCATTCACTTCGATCTGCATCCGGCCGGTCCCGGCATCCCACCGCAGGGAAACCGTATAAGGGGTTTCAGGCTGGTAAATGACTTTATCACGGTTATACCAGTACGCCGGGTATCCCTTCATATCGGGTCCCAGACCGTGCTCCAGGGCCAGCCACTGAAGCGCAGGATCCCGCAGTCTGCCGGCGTGCGCCAGAAGGCCCGCCCGATCGTTATAGTGCCCGCGTGAGCTGTACATCTCCATCCCGAAAATCAGAAAGTGCGACAGCCGGCGCAACGGCCCGGTATCGAACAGGTCCGGCCCTCCGTTTCGGGCCAGCGCCTCCATAAACCGACCCCCGTCGCTCAGGCAGACCCCAAGCCAGCCCCGTCCCTCCATCCGCTCTCCGTCTCTGCCATAGGCCGCCGGCAGGAGGTAATCCCGCGTGAGCACCAGCCCCATATCCAGCCAGTCCCGCGCCTCTTCGACCTCGTAGAGCAGCCCCAGCCCCGCCAGTCCCTCAAGCGGTATGCTCCGCCACCTGTGGTTATTCGCAAGCGACCCGCGCCGCGCCGCCGGGTCCTGCGTCAGCCAGTACGCATCCTTTTCGCACAGTTTCCGCCCCTTCTCGCGCAGTCCCGCAAGCAGACGTTCGCGTTCCTCCCGGGAGAATCGATCGGGAATCCAGTCGTAGACGATCACCGCTCCCGACAGAATCATGGCCGCCTCCATATCCCAGGGATCGGCCGCCGGACCCCAGTTCTCCCAGCCCGCGTACGCAAGCGCCCACGCCTTGGCGCGCCTGGCGAAGATCTCCTCCTCCGTCAGCAGGTAGGCGAACGCGTACAAGGGACCGTAGTATTGCATCGCGTACGCATAGGACAGAAAATCGTAGGTCGCCTTCAGAAACGACTCGTCGTAACTGCCATCGGGTAAACGGCTGTCGGTCGCTCCGGCGGGCGGTTCTTGCGGAATCGGGTTTCTCAACGTCAGCCTGGCCGCCCGGACAATCCCCTCGGCACACGTCCGGTACGGTTCCCGCCCGGCCATTTCGCGCAGACGCGGCACGTCTTCGGCAGAGAAGAAAAGGTAGGGATGCGTGCGTTCGGCCTCCAGCAACGCCCCGCTGATCCCCCGGTCTCCCAGCAGATCCCTGATGTTCACGGGCTCACCCCCGAAAACCGAACTCCATGAAACCGTCATTGAGGCAGCCAGTGCACAGACTCCTGCCCATCCTGATTTTGTATTGCCAGGCATCATGTCCGACGCATTGCGGTGATCGCACCCCCGTCCGTGCCTGCCAGAAGGGCCGGACCATCGGCGAGATTCATGCCGGCAGGAAGTCCGGGGAGCTTGTAATTGCGATATGATGTGCTTACTTTACCCGGTCGATCGCGTCACACGCCTCGGAAGGGTCAGGATGGCAACCGTAGTCCTCAAAAACGCCAGAAAGATCTACAACGGGAACACCGTCGCTGTAGACGACTTCAGCCTTCGCGTCGAGGACGGCGAATTCGTCGTGCTGGTGGGGCCTTCCGGATGCGGAAAGTCGACCACCCTCCGGCTGATTGCCGGCCTGGAGGAGGCGACTGGGGGTGAAATCTACATTGACGGTTGCCTGGCGAACGACGTTCCGCCCAAAGACCGGAATATAGCGATGGTCTTCCAGAACTACGCCCTCTACCCCCACATGGACGCCTACCGGAATATGGCCTTCGGGCTGAAACTGCGAAAATATCCCAGGGCTGAGATCGACGACCTGGTGCGAGAGGCGGCGGACATCCTGGGAATCCGGGACCTGCTGCACCGAAAGCCGAAGGAACTCTCAGGCGGACAACGCCAGCGGATAGCCCTTGGTCGGGCTATCGTTCGGAAGCCGAAGGTCTTCCTTTTCGACGAGCCCCTGTCCAACCTGGACGCCAGACTGCGGGTTCAGATGCGAACGGAACTCAGCAAGCTGCATGCCCGGCTCAACGCGACCATGATTTACGTCACTCACGACCAGGTCGAAGCGATGACCATGGGCGACCGCCTCGTCGTCATGCAAGACGGACGGATCCAGCAGATCGGAGCCCCGGTCCAACTATACCGGCGCCCCGTGAACCGGTTCGTCGCCGGTTTTATCGGCAGCCCGTCGATGAATTTCCTTGAGGGCGAACTCGTCCGGGACGGTAGCCTGGCCTTTCGGGGAGACGGCCTCCGCCTCCCTGTACCGGACGGGCGCCGGGACAGCCTGTCAGGGTACATCGGCCGCCGCGTCATTCTTGGAATCCGCCCCGAGCACATCCACTACGCGTCTTCAGCCGGCAGGCCCGGGGAATCAGAAGACGTCTCCGCGAAAGTCGACCTCGTCGAACCGATGGGGCATGAGACCTTGCTCTACCTGACTGTCGGACGCGCCTCCTGCGTGGCCAGGGTGTCCGCGGATCCCGTACCCTCGGTGGACGAGGAGATCCGGCTCGTGTTCGACCTCTCCTACGTCCACTTCTTCGACCGGGAGACCTTATCCAGCGCCTCACGCGGAGACGCCGTACCCGCCAGAACCATCTGAATCGCCTCTCCCCATCCATCCTGTATCTTCGTCCATTCCGGGTGCTTCGGCGTCAGCTTGATCAGGTCCACCTGCGCAAGGTAGTTCAGGATCGGCAGTGTCCGGTAATAGGCGTGCCCGGACACCGACCTGGTCACCGGCACGCCCCCGTTTTCCACGTCCATCAGCTCGCGATTCTCCGGCCGCTGCGTGAATCGGATGAAGTCGTAAGCCAGGTCCTTGTGTTTTGACGTGGAAAACACGGAGAAAATATCCAGAATCAGCAGCATCTTCCGGTCGCGTCCCTCCGGCGTCATCAGGGGCTCGCACGTGACTCCGGCATCCAGGCACCGTGCGTACTGCCACGGCCCGCTGAACGTAAGGCCCGCCTTTCCCGCGTCCATGACCGCATAGCAATCATTCGCGTTCAGATTCAGGATGCCCGGCGGCATGGCCCTGTCCACGAGGTGCATATCCGTGAGAAACGTCACGTACGCCACCGCCTCCGGGCTGTTGATGGCCAGCCTGCCGTCGCCGTCGAAGAAATCGGCTCCAAAGCCCCACATCATGGCGATCTGCTCCTGCATCAGGTGTTTCGGCCTTCCCGCTCCCACACAGATCCCGTAGCGCTCGGGCGGATTGTTCAACTTGATCGCCAGGTCCCGGACCGCCTCCCACGTATCGGGCGGCGCGCTCACCCCCGCCTCTTCCATCCAGTCCCTGCGTGCATAGAGAACCCGGTTGGCGCCCCACAGCGGCACTCCGTACGTCTTTCCCCTGTATTCGCCCGCGCTCAGCGCCGTGGAAATCCATGCGGTGCGTTCGTCAGCCGTCATGTAATCGTCCAGCGGCTCCAGCACCTCACGCTCCGCGTACTCCGAAATCATCCCCATGAACAGGTACCCGAGATCCGGCAGCGTTCCGCCGTGTATCATGGTATTGTAGACTGTCGGACCCTGATCGTACGGGATGAACTGCTGCTCGATCCTCACACCCGGATGTTCCGCTTCGAATCCCTTCTTCCACGCCCGGAACGCTTCCCGTTCGGGGCCCATCCAGGCGATTCTGAGCGTCGTCTTCTCGCCGGACGAACCGCTATCCGATCCATCGCATCCGGCAAGCACAACAGCCAGAACCAGGATCGCCGAAATCCACAGAAACGATCGCATCTCTCTTATCCCCTGCCTTTCAATACGCATGAACCCCGTGCCCCTCTCCACCGAAATACGTGATGTCCAGCACGAACGAAATCCCCACGTTCAACGCATACCCGACCATCAATCCCAGGAAAAAGGGAATGGAACGCCGGTACAGAAAAACGCCGCCTGCCTTCAGCACGATCGCTTTTACCGACCATGCGAGAAATACAGAGAGCACCGAATGCACAGTCATTCCCGACCAGGTGACGGCGAGTCCCAGTGGATGAAGCGGCCACCAGGGCAGGCGGTAACGCAGAAACGTAAGCGCGAGCATCGCGATGCAGCCGGCGCTGAAATACCCGAAAACCTCGGGCTTCACCGGGTCCGGGCTGGACATCATTCCCACGAATGAGTTAAACGTGGGCGCCGTCCGACGCAGCAGCGCAATGCTCCCGAAATTGTACGCGCCGATCGTATATCCCCAGTAGAGCGTCAGGCCGACCGACGTCGCCACGGCCGCTGCCAGGCCCAGCGCAACGGCGAGACCCAGCCGGCGCCGGTCTTCACCGATGAGGTCGCCGATCTTCGCCACGTGCGCCAGAGCGGGCATAAAGAGCCCGCGTCCGTCGTTGCGCAGGGCGAAGGAAAAGGCCAGCGCCGTCATGGCGCGCCCCGGAATTGCCGCGGGCCCGACGGTTCGCAGGATCGCGGTTTGCGGGAACATGGGCGAACTGACGTACAGCAGGCCCGATTGCGCCACCACCCGCGCGATGCCCAGATACGTAATAAAAAAGAGCAGCACCAGTACCGTTGCAAGAAGCAGTCCCATGCCAGAATTGTAGAACCAGGCGATGATGAAGACCAGACTCAACGCCGCGCCGCTCACGGCCGTCCGGTAGGACAGGATCTCCTGAGCATCGTCGGTAGATGGATGCAGCGCCCCCCTGAAGACCCGGCGCAGGTGTTTCCGGGCGGTCCACAGCCCCCACACCACCAGCGTACAAAGCGCGCCGATACTCTGCCACGAAACGGCCGCCCCGCCGGATATCCCGCCGACGCCCAGCCTCCCGAAGGCGAAGACCTCCCACATCGCCAGGAAATGGAAGAACCAGATGCTGAAGAGCACGTCCAGATTGGCAAGATACGCGAATCCGATCGTGTAGAAATTGATGGTCGTATGGAGCGATGGAAATCCCTTGAAGAACGAGGTCCACCGGGACGGGATGCCGAGAGGAATCTCGGGAAACCCCGGCGCGAAATGCGACATCATGTTCCAGGTCATCACCAGGGTGGCCGCCGCGAAACCGAATTTGAATGCGCGGGTGCGCATGAATCCCGGGAACAGACCTCCCTCCCGCGCATCGCCGGCCATGTCCGCGGCCACCTGCGCGAGCGGGTACACCAGGCGTTCGTACTCCACCCACTGCCGGCGCAGAATCACCATCAGGCACATCGAAGCGAAGGCGAAAGCGCCCACGAGGGCCATCCACCAGCTCAGCGGTCCGGCCCAGGCCCCCAAAGGTATCGGGGCATCCCTCGACGGGAGGCCTTCGAACAGCATTCGCATGGTGCCGCCGCGATTCGACGGCGCGATCCAGTCCGGCATGTGGATATGGAAGAAGGCGCTCCACTGGTTTTCCGGGGTTGCCAGGTAGTACGGGACCGAGATGGTTCCCAGCAGCGTGGTCATCAGACTGAAGCCGGGTACCATCGCACCGGCCAACCCCATCGCGGCCACCACCAGAATCTCCGACCGGGACAGGCCCCTGCCGCGCCGCAGCGCCCTGAGCGCGGGATTGACAAACAGCGCCAGAAGCATGAAGGGCACGAACAGCCCCATGGGGAAATGCGTCACCTGCAGCCAGGAAGCCCGGATCAGGTACAGTGAGTAGAGGATCCAGAAATTGACGAAGACCACCATCAGCAGACCGATCCCGACGGACCTCGGCGTGACTCCGCTTCGCAAATCCCGAGGGGCTTCTGTCAGTGGCTCCTCGGTATGTGTCTGCGATGATTCCATGGATATCGTCAATCAGCCTCAATTTAAAAAGACAACAGTCAAATTGGCCACAATGAGCCTGAATGCGGGTAGGGGGTAGACCAAAAGCGGTGAGACGGTAGCCGGTAGAGGGTAGAGATTTCCTGCCTTGTGAGGCTTCTTTTCGTGCCGGAGGCAAGGAGGGATAAATTAGCCGGCGAGGATATCTTCTACCGTCTTACGTCTCCCGGCTACCCACTTCTGAGGGGCCTGCCTGCCGACCAGACCTTGGCGCAGGCACGATCAGCCGAAGTCACTCGATCATTCCAGCTACCACCAGTGTACCTGGTGCCCCTGCCCGGGAAACCAGATGGCATCGACGGTAAAGGCCAGCACAACGCCCGCCGTATATCCCACCAGCAGACCCAGGAACAGCGGCTTGGACCGGCGGTAGAGGGCGACCCCGCCAACGCGCATGACAACTGCCTTTGCAGCCCACGCCATGAATACCGGCATCGCCAGGCTGTATACGTTGTCCGCCGCGGCCACGGCCAGCCCGATGGGGTGGATCGGCCACCAGGAAAAACGGTACCGCAGGAACGTGAGTACCGCCATGAGTCCCGCGCCGATCCCGAAGAACAATACCCGGCTCAATTCTGGCGCGCCCGGCGTACGCATCTGTCCCAGGGTGGTGGAGAAGACCGCCTTGGGATTCCCGTTGAAGAACAGCCGGGAGAAGTTGTAGGCGCCGTGCGTATGGCCCAGATGAAGCGTAAACCAGATCGATGAGACGAGCCCCGCGAACACGCCCACCGTTACGCACAACAGCAGGAGGCGCCGGTTTCCGCGGATCCGGTCCGCCAGTCGCACCGCCTGCGCCAGCCCGGGCGTAAAGAGTCCCCGCATATAGTCGATCAGCGCGTAGGAAAGCGCGATGGACGTGAGGCAGGCGCCGGAGAGTCCGTAGGTGCCCCGCAGGTCCATCACGAAGGCCTGCGGCGTCACCGTGCCCTGCGCGTACGCCACACCGGCCTCTGACACGACCCGGGCCAGTCCGATGTAGATTACACCCAGCGCAAACAGAAACATCGACGCCGAAATCACATCCATGCCGGATCGCTGGAGCCAGAACAGCGCGTATATCGCGCTCAGCAACAGGCCCAGGACCGATGCCCGGTACGACAGGACCTCCCGTCCGTCGTCCAGCGGGTGGTCGGCCCGAAGCGCCTTGCGGAAGACGTCCCGCAGGTGGGTGCGGGCCACCCACAGCCGCCAGGCGACAAGGCATGCCAGCGCGCCGAAGCACTGCCACGCCTCGGTGGGCGGATCCGCGCTGAAGGTATCGGTGGACCGTTCGATCTGGTACCCCAGGCGGTTGAAAATGCCGCCTTCCACCACGTGCACCAGGAAAAAGAACCAGATGCTGAACAGCACCTGCAGGTTGGCGAAATACGCGAACCCGATGGTGTAGAACTGCAGGGGCTGGATATAGACGCCGGGAGAGTAGCGCGTGAAGCGGAAGTAGCCCGCGTGAGGAAAGAATCGGATGCCGGGCATCCCATGGAAGAACCAGGAGGTCGCGTGCCAGGCGAAAAGCAGGAACGCCAATACCGCCCCGAACCAGAAGAGCCTGCCCTTCATGAAATCCGGAAGCGTACTTCGGGATGACGCGCCTTCCGCCATTTCGATCGGCACGGCGGCCAGGGGATAGACCAGCTTTTCGTGTTCCGCCCACTGCCTCCGCAGAATGACCATCGTACAGGCCGATCCCACCAGAAGCGCCGCGACCAGGCTGCCCCACCAAGCAAACGGCGCCAGCCACGCTTTCCAGGCGTCAACCCCGACCGCGCCGCCTTCGAAAAACGCCCGCAGCGCAGCGCTGTCGGACGGGACCATCCACGCCTTCAGATGCGGGTGATAGTATTCCGCCCACCCGTTCTCAGGTGTTGCGAAGTAGATCGGGCTGCCGATCACCCCCACCAGGAACCCTGTGACCCCGGACGTGGGCACCACCGAGCCCACCATCCCGATCGCCGCCACCGCCAACAGCTCGGAAGGCGACAGAACGGCGCGCGGCCGGATCCGCCGGAGCAGCGGGTTCACCCCGCCAACAAGGGCGATGAAAATGCTCAGCAGCGTCAGTTGAAAGAAACTCAGGTTGAGCCGGGAGGAGCGTACGACTGTCTCCGCGTAGGTCACCCAGAGGTTGATCGCGACCACGGCCAGCACGCCGATGACCACTGCCCGGAGGGTGATCCCTTCTTTTGACCTCGAGTGCTGCTCGACCGAAAGGGATTTCACCCCGGATTGATCCATATCCGCCTTTTTCCGTGTTTCGCTGCAGGACCTCAACCTTCAGCCGGCAGAATCGCGAACTCGTCGAACCAGAAGTGCTGTCCTTCTAATGCGTTCCCGTGTGTATAGAACCGGAACCGCCGCAAATGACGGACTCCCTCGATGCGTTCGCGAATCGTCCGCGCATCCAGTTCCGCAATGTGCCATCGGCCGTCATCCAGCAACGCGCATGCGTCCATGTCCGGGTATGGACCGCGATCGCGCGACGACGTACCTCCCGCAATCACAACCCCTTCCCCGTAAGCTTCCGCCGGAAACGGTTGGAGCCACAGCCCCACCGGAACCCCCTCGGGTATCCGATAGGCAAACCGGATGAGCGGATAGGCGTCGATATCCCATTCCCCGGGAGCGAGACTGCAGCCCAGATCGGATCCGTCGGTCTCTGCGAAAAGCCGAACGCACCTGCTTCCCCCGAAACCACCGGTAACAAATTCGTGTCCTGTCAGCCGGTTTCCCCGGTAGATCTTGAACAGGTACCCCCATTCCAGCGTCGTCTCTTCTTCGAAATCGACAAGAAGCAACGGCGCGCCCGGATCAACCGGTTGGTCCACCTTCACAAACGCCACGTCGACGTACTCATCGCCGCCTACATACCTCGCCCGCGCCCGACACGAATAGTGGCCGGGATCCGAATACGAGTGAACGGCGTCGCGCGCCTCCATCGTGTCGCCGTCGCCGAAGTCCCACAGGACAGAAGCGATGTCCTTTCCCGCCGGCTCGACGTGAAACCTGACTTCGTCCCCGGGTTCTGCCCTGACCGGCTCGGCCCTCGCGCTCAGGCGCCCGGGATCTCCCGGTGAACGCTGGCAGGCGCCGATATCCGGCGCCGCTCCGGACCAGGGCAGGCTTACCGGATCACCGGCCTCCCATTCCATCTCCCTGTCCAGAACAAGCACGTCGGGCTGGTAATAGTTGAGTTGGACTTTCTCGATTCGGGCAATCCGGTCTCCCGACCCTATGGATACCCGGTCTCCCTTCTCACCTTCGATGTCGAACCCGTCGTAGAAGTATCTGCCGTCGTCGACGGGGACCCTTAGACCCCGCCCGGCACGTCTCGTCCGCGTCAGCGCCCGTCCCGCATCGATGCACGGACTGTCGGGGCGCAGGCGAAAATCGCGGTTTTCCGGATCTACAAAGCCGGGGTCCACGTCGAGGTTATCCTCGAATTCCCGCCAGTGTCCCCGGACCACCGAGTTCCGGTTGGCTTCATCCACCGTCAGGAACCGGTCTCCGTACCGCACCACGCGCTGTCCGGCGTCCGTGCCCCGGAACACGTTGTTCAGAAACAGGTTGTCGCCTGCTATTTCAGCGCCCCTCGCAATCTGGACGGCGCCCCCGTATTTGTCGTTTCCGAAAAAGATATTGTTGATAAACACGTTCGAGCTTACGTTGATCCCGGTCAGTTCCCACCCGTACCCGAGGTTGTCCGCGATCGTATTGTGGTACACCCTGGAATTGACGAAGCGGAACGGATCGCGCACGTGGTAGTTGACCGGCACGTAACTCGATGAGTTGAGCGGCGTATGCCGGTTTCCGTAGACCCGGTTGAAGCGGATGATACCGTCGATCACCAGGTTTTTCGCCCGGCTGTCGGCCGAATGCGCGCTGTCGAGTGCCTCGGTAACGATATTCCCTTCCACCAGGGCCCTTCCCGACGCCCAGAATTCATAGTTGCGCCCCCACGGGTTGTGAAAGCAATTCGACCGTACCACCAGATTATTCGTCATTGAAATCTGCAGCGGGCAGTGCCCGACCCGGGCGAATGCGTTTCCCTCGATTACGACGTACGTGCACTCGACCACCTGGCACATATTGCCGCCAACGCGGTCCTTGCGGAACACGTTGTCGATGAGACGGACGTGCGTGCATCCGGTCAACACGAAGGGCGTCGTGTCGCCGGCTTTCTCCATATAACAACCCGTTACGGAAAGGCGGCGGCATTCATCGGCACGCATCCACCGCCCATCGCCAGGCGCAAATCGAAAGTCTTCAATACTGATGTCCCGCTTCCGCTGAAGGTCCACGGCCGGCCGTTTCCCGCCCCCGCCCGACAGCACCGCCGCGTGCCTCGCCTCCGACCGGAACCGGATGGGCGCATCCGGTTTTCCCGAGGACTCCGGCGTGATCGTGCCCTTGTAGACCCCCGGCAGAAAAGCCACGGTGTCGCCCGCCCCCGCGCCGGCATTCGCGCGATCGATGCTTCGCCATGGAGACCCGCGCCCACCCGAGCCCGAGTCGTCGCCATCCGGCGAGAGGTAGAACACCGCGCCAAGGCAGGGTACGGCGAGGGTCACTGTTAAAACGACCAGATCGCATGAACACGAGGGCTGTTTCGGACGCAAGCAGCATTTCCTTCTCCAGACGATTTCCGCAGCGCGACTCAGGCGGGACCTCCGGACGCACGCACCTGGCATTCTTCCTCTTCTTCCATCAGCGGCACGAGGCTGGGCCGCCTGCTGGCGTAGGGGGGTTCCATCAATGCGCGCTGCAGCGGCGTCAATTCATCCTTGAAGGACTCGTATCCGTCCGGGTGGATAGCCGGTCCTGACCCGAACACCATATTTCCCGAGCCGTATCGATACAGCAGCGTTCGCCGTTCGTGGGACGCCGTCCAGGGGAGCGTGCCATGGGTGAGCGCCTCGGTGAAGACCAGAGCTGACCCCGCCTTCATCGGAAGGTGTTTGAACCACTCCGGATGCGTATCCAGGCGGCGCACGTTCCCCGGTAAGGGATAGTTCGCCCTGTGGCTGCCCGGAATGCACGCGAATCCGCCGTCCCCCGGGTTTATGTCCGTAAGCTGATAGCAGACCGCCATCAGCCCGTTCCACATCCGTCCGTCCCGGAATTCGTGATAATATGGACCCCTCGGCGTACCTCCCCCGTGAAACAGGAACCCCTCCGCGCCTGCCGTCATGCTGATTCCGTTCGCGTTTCCGTAGCGGAACCCGTCGCCGATCAGTTCCAGCATGTAGCGCATCGTCCGCGGCTGCGTCAACAGATCCCGGAAGGGCTGGCACCAGGGTTTGGGCCAGTTCAGGATATTCATGATATCCCCCCGACCGTGGGAACCCTTCAACAGGGGCGCGGCCTTTCCCCCATGCTGTTTGGCGGCGCCGGACAACCGCAGCTCGCCCTTCCGGATGTGGACCTGGTCCGGGTTGTGGTCGATCGCCTCGTTCAGCGCCGCCACTTCGTCGGCTGTCAGGATATCCTCGGCAACAATGAATCCGTTCACGTCGAAATGATATCGCTCATAGTCGTCCATGGGCTCCTCCGTGTCTTTGCGGATGTGGTTAAGGTGTTCGTTTCGAAATATAATTGGAGCGAGGGCATCCTGCCCTCGACGGCCAAATCGCAAAGCTCTGGCGCCGTTATTTTCAAGTTGATCTCGGATACAAAGGAAACACTGAGCCCTTGATTCCGGTATTGACGGGTCACTGGAAGTTCGAGGGCAGGATGCCCTCGCTCCGAATGTTTGTGGATCATGCCGTGGAAGAGGGCAGAATGCCTTCGGTCACAGGGCGCTCGTGTCCCGTGTAGCGACTACAGGGATTTACCAGGTCCTGCGGCGACTCGCCACACTTCGCTGCCGCATGCCATCAGGGTTGCCGTACCGGAGGGTTCCGCGATCGAGCATGGTCCCGGCAACCGTCCCAGCGTCCGGACGTCTCCGGGTGCGGTGACCGCGCTGAGCTGTCCCTGATCGTCGATCACAAGCGTCTCGTTTCCAAACGGCGCCAGGTGACGGATACCCTTTTCGAAAAGCCGGCGCCAGATTCGGTTCCCGTCCAGGTCGTAACAGAGCAGGAATCCCTGGCTCGTACCCGCGATCACGTTTTGGTCGGACCCCAGGAACCGGATGCAAGTTACCCGCCCGCCCAGCCGCTTCACCCAGCGCCTTTCCCATTCCCCGCCCGCATCCAGTTCGAACACGTGCATGTTACGGCCGCGGTTAGCGCCGCAGCCCAGGAAATGCCGGCCGCCGGTTTCGTCAAATGCGAGCGCCGTGAGGATGCTGGTCCAGCCCTCCACGTCCAGGTGAGCCTGAAATTCCCCGCGCGGGTCCAGAATGCGGCATTTGGACGTGTCGCTGAGCACCTCGCCCCCGACCACGATTTCCGGTTCGCCGCACCCGTTCACGTCGGCCACCCGGATACGGCCGGGCACCCCCTCGTTATAACGCCGGCGCCACCGCTCCCGGCCCGCCCCGTCGAAACCCCGGATCTGGATGTCGCCGCAGCCGACGGCAAAGAAGGCTTCCCCCTTGAACATCCCGCCTTCCACCTGTACGGGGGCCGGTGTGGACAGTTCCCACCAAGGCCATGGACAGGGTTCCCGCTCGATGTCCGTCTGCCAGATCCGACGTCCCCGGATATCCAGGCCGGTCAGCCTGCTCGCGCCGTGACCGACCGCCAGGACCGTCGCCTCGCCCTCCGCCGCGCCGATATCGTACACGGGACCGTCCAGATCCACGGACCAGACCGGCCGCCGATTTGGATCGAGGAACGATACCGCGCCGCTCTCGGAGCCCACAACCAGAGATTCATCGCCAAGCGGGCGCATCGCGCGGATTCGTTCGCCGGCGTCAAACACGCGTTCGGCATCCGCCTTCCCGGAACTGCCGTCTACGAAAGATCGCATCTTTGAGGGCGGTCGCACAGGCAACACGTCGAGGCGCCGCGACGTTTCGCCCTGTATAAGGCTGATGTCGTCGCCCGACTCGCGAAGGTGGACCGGGAATTCTCCCGGCCCGCACGCCTGCGCGACGTGTGTCAGGCGCACGCTCTCGCCGGGTTCCAGTCGAACGGCGCGGCGCGCCACAAACGTCGATAATACGACGTCGTCCGTATGGTAGCGCTCCTTCCACAGTTCCCGATCCCGGGGATCCTTGTAACGCAGATGGACGGGCTCTTCAACGACCGCCGCCGAAACGGCAGCACAAGGGTTCTCGATCCGAAACGTCACGTCACCGGCGGACGGGCTGCGCCTCTCGCAACGCGTCTCGCAGCCGTCCAGGTCCAGCCGGGACGGGGTTCGGAAACGGGCCTCGACGGCATAGTCCCCCGCCTGGTTCGCGATGACGGTATCGTTGAATACCACGCAGCTCTCCGGAAGCAGGTGGACTTCGCGCACCCAGTCCGCGCCCGCGTAGTCCTTCAACCGGATCCGCAGGTACACCTTTCCGTCTGCATCCGTCTCGTTTGCCTCCAGTATCGCGAATCCCGGTATCTCACCGGACTCCCCGTCCCGGACGACCGTGACGGCCGACATGTGCTCGGGGGCGGAGTGCACGAAACTGTCCTCCTGAACGATCAACGAGAGACCCAGACGCGCGTAGTCCAGAATGCCGCCCGCGTCGTCGTACGAATGGCTTCCTCCGCCCAGACCGTCGAACAGGAGAAAGTCATCATCGGGCTCCCATCCCGTACGCACCGAGAGCTTGTCGAAACACCGTTCGATCGGGGCCGACGGGGGCGTGGTCACAACGCCCGGCGCGCCCTGGGGGTCCCGTTCCCACGCGTGATAAAGGAGCGGGTCCACCGGAACGACGGTCACGCCCACCCGATCGTCCGGCACTTTCGGAGCCGTACCCGCGTCGAACGCTCGCGGCAGCGACGTCAGGTTCACCAGGCGGCGTTCAGGCGGCGCGAGGTCGTGGACGAACCGGTACCGCCCGTCGTCGAAATAGGCTGCTGCCGTCCGCAGGCTGGGTCCGGGAAACTGCCGGTTCAGATCGCTGTCTCCCGCCGAAGGAAGCCAACCCTCGTTGTTCACTACGGCCAACGCCGCATCCGCGGCCCGCCGGGCGCCGCCCTGCTCGAAGTACCCGTGCGAGGGGTCGTTGAGCCCGTATTCCACCATCACCGGTTGCGACATCCACCAGCCGTGGCAGAGACCGTCGCACAACGGCTTCCAGGACGGCCCGTACGGCGCGTATGCCCGCCGGGCGACCTCCTCCCACCGCTCCGGACCGGTCAGTTCGGGGAAATGCGTCCGGAAATAGGCGGCCGCACAGGCCAACGCCAGGGCCGGGATGAGTTCGTGGTTCTGCCTGGGGACGTGCATGCTCACCACCCGGGGGCAGCGCGCCACGTGATGCCAACCCTCCTCGCTTTCCGCCCATCCGTAAATGAAACGCGTGATGGCAAGCCGTTCCTCCTCACTGAAGAGGTCCATGTGCTCGACCAGCCGCCAGGGCTGCAGGCGGCTGAGGCTGTAGAGGTGTGCCTGGACGATTTTCTCCGACTTCACGTATCCGCTTTCGACAACCGCTTCCCACGCCCGGCGGTATTCCTCTCCGAGTTCGGGGTCTCCCGTCAGATAGTAGAGATATCCCTTCAGGTCTCCCTGCATCGTATTCGCGATCTGCCACGCGGCAGGAAGAAGCGGCTCCGCCCGGACTTGAGCCGCCTCGCGTGACGACAGCGGCAGCCGCGTGACGTCCAGCACCGCCAGGTGCGGGACGGGATCGTCCAAGTGTGAACAGAATGCCTCCGTCACCGCCGCGGCGCCTTCGGCGTCGCTGTACCCCGCGTGGATGACGTTGCAGCCGGTTCCGAAAGGGTCGCAGAGCGTCCGAAGTTCGAATCCCCCCGGGCCCGGATACCACAGGTCCGTCGCGCTAAGGAACCGGAAGTAGAGTTCGCGCACGCAACGGCTGTCCGCCAGATTGCCGACGACGATTACCGGGCGGTCAGCCGCCGTCAGCGCGTCGCCGGGCGGATCATCCAGAAGCTCGGCGTGAGCGTTTATATCCCGCAACGCCCGGTGGATGCGACGGGCCGCCGGCCGGCCATGTCCGGACCGGGGCGCCGCCACCAGGACGCCATTCGGGCCGCGAAGCGGCGTTTCCGGTTCCAGCGGACGCGGACGTTTGATTTTCATGATCGTCGCCCTCCTGCAGCTTCGGTCCCCGCGTCAGGACCGCCGCAAACAAGATCCGAGGTCTTCAAACCCCGGTTCCAATTGAATTCCCGCCAACTCGATCTGCATTCCAGCGCCTGGTATCGTCCACGGCTCCTGGTTTTGTCGCAATTTATGCGACATATTCCACCACGCCGTCGCGCCTGCCCACCAGCAGCCCGCCCCCGGGAAACGCCGCCGCCGCAGTGATGGCATTCCCGCCACTCGACCAGCCAACCTCGCCGCTGCCGTCCAGGCCCACCGCCCTTCCATCTCCAAGCGCCACCAGGCAACCGCCTCCCTCTCCCGGCGACAGGCCGAACACCGGCTCCGCCAGAAAACGATGCCACAGCCTATCGCCACCAGTTTCGAAACACTGTACGTAACCGTTCGAGGCGCCCGCGAATATGCGCCCTTCAGCATACGCCACTGACAGCACGGCGCCGCCCGCGTCCGCATCCCACAACACCTCGCCGTCCCCGCCATAGACGATCAACTGTCTGTGATTCGTATCGACGCCGCTGAGAACTTCGTCGACGCCATCTCCGTTCAGGTCCGCCGCGCGAAGACACTTCGACCACGAGGGGATTGACCAGCTCATGATATCGGGCCGCGAGAGCGTCTTCACGCACGCGCCCCTGGCATCGAACACACGGACGCACCCGTGAATCGACGGGTCCGCCATCCCCGCGAGCACGTGAAGGCCGTCCCCGTCACGCAGCCGCGCCACCGCGAGGCAGGTAGGCGGGCCCCACTGGCAGGCGGAACGCCACAGCAGCGCGCCGCCCTCATCGAACGCGTACACGTGGCGGTCGGCGCAGCCGGCCAGGATCTCGTCTCGGCCGTCGCCGTCGATATCTCCGGACGCCAGGCTCAGGACTTTGCAGTTCAGCCACGTCCAGTAGTCCCAGTTCATCGGCTGCCACTCGAGCTGATGCGTCCACACCTCCTGTCCCGATGCGTCCAGCCGGCGCACGGCTTCGCCATCCCCGCCGGCGACCACCCCGCCGCCGGCAAGGGCGAGAACCGTTCGTACGCGTCCTGACAGACGATGGGTCCATCGCCTTTCACCGTTTCGGTCGAACGCCGTAACGCCGCCGTCATCGTCGCCCGCGAAGCAGCCACCTTCCCACGCGTCCATCGCCGTAACCGGTGCGCCGCACGATCCTCGCCAGGCCGGCTTCGCTTCACCTTTTTCGGCGACGAACGGTCCCGCATCGGAGCCGTCCAGGGCGGCGCCCCACGTGGGAAGGACCGCCGCGTCTTCGCTGATCCTGACTTCGTCACACCCGGCTGAAAGGGAGACCGTGGCGACCGTCCCCTCGCCTTCAACCCGATAGCCGGACGCTTCGGCAGACATCGCAAACGTCCTTGGCTGCGTCCCTTCGTCGCTCCAGAACAGGGTGGCGAATCTCACCCCTTCACCGGGCTTAAGCGTTTTCAGCGACCGCTGAACCCACCGCGTTCCACCTTCTGCCAGAGCCGATGTCACCGGAATCAGTTCCTGGGCGCCGCTTCCCGCATGCCGCATCTCCAGCCGGGCGTCTCCCTGGATTGCTCGAAGCACCCCGTCCGAGGATTCCACGTCCCCATACACGTGCCAGCGACACTCGATCAGGTACTCGCCTTCGGCCTTCGCCCGGACCTCGTCGATGACCAGAAACCAACCGTCCCGGCTGTTCACGATATGGCGATTCCAGTCCGCCTGGCCGGGATACCCCATCGACGTCCCCGCGGCGGAGAGTCGGTCTCCCTCCGAGACGTATCGCAGGGCCGCATACCGGGACTCACAGCCGGGACCCGCGCCGTCAACCGCGACGCTCACCCCGTTGTGGTCCCGGATCGATGCCGGACCCACGCGACCTCCGAACCAGTTCTTTCCGCGTCCGGTGCACCGGACGATACAGTTTCCGTCCTGATAGGAATGGGAGCCTCCCGAGATACCGCAAAGCAGCAGATAGTCGTCGTCATCCGTCCATCCGGAACGGAAGTAGACCTTGTCGAACGTCTGTTCGAAAGGCACGTCACGCAGATAAACACCCTCCGGCGCGAATCCACCGATGTCCTCCAGAGAGTCGTAGAACAACCTTGAGAGCGGAGCCACGCCCACACGGCCCATCCGCTCCGGCGTTGCGGCGCCTCGTCCCGTCACCCAGGTCCGGAACGGCTCCACGTTCGTTCGAACAGCCTTCCCGGCCAGGCCGCCCTCGTCCGACGTTCCGCAAAGCTGCAGGTATTCGTCGTTTCCCGTCACGGCCGCGGCCATCAACAGGTACTGTTGCGGCCCGCCTTCGAGATTGCTGTGTGCGACCAGCGCCCTGTCCACGCCCTCCAGATAGGGTTTGCTGGTAAAGTAGTCCGTCTTTCCGGAAGCCAATGCATAGTCGGCGGTATTGAAGAGCGAAAACGACCACTGGTGCCCCCACGAATCGCACACGGGCTTGTTCGACGTCATCTGCGGCGCGAAGAACACCTCCGCCAGTTTCATCCATGCCCGCCCTTCAGCCAACCCGTGCACCTGGTGGAAATACCGGCCACCATAAAACAGATCGAGACCGGACATGGTCTGATGGTTCTGCCGCACGCGGTCCACACCCACGTGGTTGAGGAATCCGGCATTACCGGCGCCTTCCGTGGACCGGTACAGCCCCAGGAATGCTTCAAGCGTCTCCTCCCGCTGGTCTCTGGGAAGGCCCGGATGATTCTCCAGAACGGTGAACGGCAGCAGCATGGTCCTCAGGAACCCGTGAATCTGCGGCGGGTCGGGCAGGTGGCGTTCGAACCACCGCGTGCGCGCGAAGTTGCGGACCTGCCGGCAGAACATCGGGATGAGTTCCTCCAGGCCGGTCTGCACCGCCAGCATCCCGATTTCGGAAATGGCCCACATGTAGGTCCAGTCCCCCGGTCCGCTCGTAAACTCCCGCTCCAAAGCCTCGTCGCCCTGGTTCAGCCGCTCCCGCGCCGGCTTCAGGTACAGATCGGCCCTACTCCCCAGGTTCACGTGGTACTGAAACGGAAGCACGGCGCCTGATGTCCCGATCGTATGCGAAAGCGATCCTGCCGCATCCGCGACGTCATCGGCCTGGCTTACTCCCACAATGATTACGTGCCCCGCATCGTCGAGGGAGTGCGGCACAGTCCGGACCACCCACCCGCCGGGACCCGGCCAGACACGGTCCGTCAGATCGTATGCGCGGAAGTACATCGTCCTCACAAACGCGCTGTCCATCATGTTACCCAGCGCGATCACGTGGCGTCCGCCCGCGTCGAGCCGCACGTCGGGCAGGATCTCCACGCCGGCCGAATGCACATCCTTCAGGGCGGATTGAAGACGCTTCGCCGCTGCCTGATACGGCTCGGAATCGGGCGCCGAGATACAGACTCCGGCAGCGAGATCCGTCTCGTGAACGGGTTTGCGGAAGTTCATATCGCAATCCTTTCTGCGTACATGACATCTGAAACCACAAAGCGGAAGTTTACATGGATGGACAGGATGGGCAGGATAAAAACCCAAAAGACACAAACATGCATTCAACCCCGTTAACCTTAATTCGTCGTTCTTCGGGGACGTAAAATCGAATATGTGCAAACCGATAAAGGCGATTAAACTGCGGATTACCAGGATACATCAGGTCACTGGACGTGAACGGAACCTCTCCCCCGGCCCCTCTCCTGTGAGGAGAGGGGGAGCAGAAGCAGGGCTCGTTCTGACGCTTTCCCGCTTTGTGCATAATTAGTAGAGTCTTCGCCGCAGGGTCACGGCGTTATGACATACTTCGTTTCGCACCGGTCCCTTCTGTGTTTTTTGTGCTTTTTGTGGCCGATTTGACTCTGGTCTTTTTTCGAATTGAGATTAATCAGATGAACAGGCGTGCTCGTCGCCTAACGGTAGAGATCCAGCGCTCCGTCCCTTCGCCCCACGTACAGCCTCCCATCAAACGACGCCACTGCGGTCGCTTCCGATGCCCCATTCTCCGTGCTTGTAATCTCTCCGGATCCGTCCAGACCGACGACCGTTCCGCCTTCCAGGGCCGCCAGAGACCCACCATCTCCACGCGGGGCCAGCCCGACCACCGGTTCGGCCAGAAACCGGCTCCACAGGCGTGTGCCGTCCGCCGCGAAACACTGCGCAAATCCGTTGGATGCGCCCGCGTACACCCGACCCTCACTGGCGTTGACCGACACGACCGCACCACCGACGTCCGCATCCCACAACACCTTCCCATCCCTGCGATACACGATCACAACTGACGGTGGTTGGTATCCACGCCACTGAGCACCTCCTCCCATCCATCCCCGTCCACGTCGGCCACGTCGAGGCACTTCGACCAGGACGGAATCGACCAGCTCATGATATCCGGCCGCGACAGCGTCTGCTCACACGCCCCGTCTGATTCGAATACCCGGATGCATCCGTGAATCGACGGGTCCGCCATCCCCGCCAGCACCTGTCGCTGGTCCCCTTGCCGCAGCCGCGCCACCGCCAGGCACGTGGGCGGACCCCACTGGCAGGCGGAGCGCCAGAGCAGCGAGCCATCCTCGTTAAACGCGTAGACGTGGCGGTCCGCGCATCCGGCCAGAATCTCGTCTTTCCCGTCGCCGTCGATATCGCCGGCCGCCAGGCTCAGCACCTTGCAGTTCAGCCACGTCCAGTAGTCCCAGTTCATCGGCTGCCACTCGAGTTGACAGGACCATACCTCGCGGCCCGACCCGTCCAGCCGGTGTACGGCTTCCGCCTCCCCGCCGGCTACGACCCCGCCATCGGCAAGGGCCAGCACCGTCCGGACACCTCCCGATATCGAATGGGTCCATCGTATACCGCCGTTCCGGTCGAACGCGGTGATGCCTCCGCTGTCGTCGCCCGCGAAGCAGCCCCCCTCCCACGCATCGACCGACGCCACCTCTCCGCCGCATGCGCCGCGCCACACCGGCGTCGCATCGCCCTTTGCGATGACAAACGGCCGCGGATCCGTTGTTTCGACGATGCTGCCGGCCGTTGGGAGTACGGCTGCATCGGCTTCCAGGTTCGGGCACTCGCTTTCCGCCGCGAACGAGACCGTCTCCGCCCTGCCCTGCCCCTCGATGCGATAGCCCGACCCCTCCGGTTCCAGCGTGTACGACCGGGCCTGCTCCTGATCGTCACTCCAGAAAAGGGTCGCGTACCTCACGCCTTCGCCCGGCTGAAGCGTCCTCAACGAGCGCTGGATCCATCGCATACCGCCCTTTTCCAGGGCCGAAGTCACCCGCACCAGATCCTGCGAAGCGCTTCCAGCGTGCCGCATATTCAGTATCGCATTCCCCTGGACCGAGCGCAGGAACCCATCCGACAGCGTTGCCTCTCCAAGCACGTGCCAGCGGCCCTCAACCAGGAACTCTCCCGCCACCTGCGCCCAAATTTCGTCCACCACGAGAAACCACCCCGCTCTGCCGTATACGATATGGCGATACCAGTCGCCCTGACCGGGATATCGCATCGAAGTGCCCGCCACCGAAAACGCTTCACCCTCCTCCACGTATTTCAAGGCGGCGTATCGGGACTCGCGTCCGGGGCCCGCCCCGTCCACTGCGATGTTCACTCCGTTGTGGTCACGCACCGAGGCCGGACCCACGCGATCTCCGAACCAGTTCCGTCCCCGCGCCGTATACCGCACAATGCAGTTGCCGTCCTGATACGAATGAGACCCGCCCGAGATGCCATCCAACAGCAGATAGTCGTCGTCATCCGACCAGTCGGACCGGAAGAATACCTTATCGAATGTCTGCTCAAACGGCACGTCGCGCAGATACACGCCCTCGGGCGCAAACCCGCTGGAACCCTCGAGCGAATCGTAGAACAGCCGCGAGAGCGGCGCCACACCCACCCGTCCCAGCCTCTCCGGCGACAGCGCCCGGCGCCCCGTCACCCACGCCCGAAGCGGTTCCTCCGGTCCCTTTATGGTTCGTTCGGCCAGGGCATCCTCATCCGAGACGCCGCAGGGGTGCAGGTATTCATCGTTCCCCGTGGCCGTCGCGGCCATCAGAAAGTACTGCTGCGGGCCTCGTTCCAGGTTGCTGTGCGCAATCAGCGCCCTGTCCACACCCTCCAGGAACGGCTTGCTCGAAACGTAATCCAACCGCCCCGACGCCAGCGCAAAATCCGCGGTATTGAACAGTGAAGCGGCCCACTGATGGCCCCACGAGTCGCACACCGGCTTGTTGGACGTCATCTGCGGCGCAAAAAAGACCTCCGCCAGCTTCATCCACGCCCTGCCTTCGGCCAACCCATGCACCTGGTGGAAATACCGTCCCCCGTAAAAGAGGTCCAGCGCCGACCGGGTCTGGTGGTTCTGCCGAACCCTGTTCACGCCGACGTGGCTCAGAAATCCGTTGTTCCCGGCCCCTTCCCCCGATCGGTACAGCGCCAGGAGGGCGTCCAGGGTTTCCTCTCGCATTTCTGTAGGGATGGACGGATGGTTTTCCAGAATCGTGAACGGAAGCAGCATGGTCCTCAGGAACCCGTGAATCTGCGGAGGGTCCGGCAGATGCCACTCAAACCACCGCGTACGCGCGAATTGGCAGACCTGCCGGCAGAACATCTCCATCAACGCCTCCTGACCGGTCCGGACCGCCAGCATCCCGATGTCCCCGATCGCGCGCATATAAGTCCAGTCGCCCGCCCCGCTGGTATATTCCCGCTCCAGGTGGGCGTCGCCGGCCTCCAGCCGCTCCCGCGCCGGCCGCAGATACAGATCCGACCACCTCCCCGGCTGCACGCGGTACTGGAACGGAAGCGTGATACCCGTCTCGGCGATGGTGTTGCTGAGGGCATCCGCCGCCCCGGTTACGTCCTCCGCGCCGCTCACGCCCACGACCACCACGTGCCCCACCTCGTCCAGGGAGTGCGGCGCGGTACGGACCGCCCACCCGCCGGGACCCGGCCAGACCCGGTCCGTCAGATCGTATGCCCTGAAATACAGCGTCTTCAGGAACGCGCTGTCCATCATGTTCCCCAACGCGATCACGTGGCGCCCGCCCGTATCGAGCCGCGCGTCCGGCAGGATTTCCAAGCTTTCCGAAAGCACACCACGCAGGGCGGCCTGAAGGCGCTTCGCAGCGGCCTGATACGGCTCGTCACCGGGCGACGAAATACAGACGCCGGCAGTGAGATCCGTCGCGTGAACAGGTTTGCGGAATGTCATTTCACATTCCTTTCTCCGTGTGCAACTATTATATCACAGAGCGGGAGTTCACATGGATGGACAGGATGGAGACTTGTGACGCCTAACGGAAGAGTTCGAGCGCGCCGTCCTTTCGGCCCACCAGCAGGCCGCCGTCCGGCCATCCGGACGACCAATCCGCAACTGTTACTTCCGTGTCCCCTGCGGCCGTCGTCCGGATCTCTCCGGAGCCGTCGAGGCTCACCACGCGCCCGCCTCTCAGTGCCGCCAGGCATCCTCCATCTCCAGCCGGCGCCAGGCCGGCCACGGGCTCGACGAGAAGCCGCCGCCACAGGCGGCTGCCGGCGGCGTCGAAGCACAGCACGAAACCGTTGGACGCACCGGCATACAGGCGTCCGTCGTGGACCTCCGCAGCGAGCACGGCGCCGCCCGCGTCCGCGTCCCAGATTACCCCGCCGTCCCGTCCGTAGACGATCAACTGCCGGTGATTCGTATCCACCCCGCTGATCACTTCGTCCCGGCCGTCCCCGTCCACGTCCGCTACGCGAAGGCAGCGGGACCAGGAGGGTATCGACCAGTTGACGATGTCCGGACGTCGGAGCGGTTTCCAGAGCGTCCCGTCCTTCCCGAAAACCAGCGTGTGCGCGTGAATGGCCGGGTCCGCCAGGCCGGCGAGCGTCTGCCGTTCCGGCCCATCCGTCAGCCGCGCGGTATCCAGACAAACCGGCGGTCCCCACTGGCAGGGCGAACGCCACAGCAGGTAGCCGCCGGCGTCGAGTGCATAGACGTGACGGTCGGCACACCCCACGAGAATCTCCTCCCGCCCGTCGCCGTCGATATCGCCCGCCGCGAGGCTTAATACAACGCAGTTCTTCCGGGACCAGCTGTCCCAGTTCATGGGCTGCCACTCGATCCGATAGGACCAGAGCGTTTCTCCCGATGCATCCAGCCGGTGTACGGTTTCCCCACCGCCCCCCGCGGCAGCTCCGCCATCGTCCATGGCCGCAACGGCGCAGACGCCGCCGTCGATCTCCCGGCTCCAGAGTACGGCGCCGCCAGCGCTGAACGCGGTCACCCCGCCGCCGTCGCCGCTGAACCATCTGTCCGTTCCGATATCCAGCGCCGTCACGGCATCCGCACACCCGGTTCGCCAGACGGGCTTCGCTTCGGCGCCGGCAATCTGAAATGGCTTGGAATCGGACCCATCCACAATCCGACCGGCCGTGGGCAGCGTTGCGACGGATGCAGAAACCTCCGGGTTTTCAACAGCCTCTGCGAGTACCACCGTGGCGGGCTCGATGCCCCCTTCGATGCGAAAACCGGTCTTCTGTTCGACCAGCCTGAAATCCCTGCCGCCATCGACCGGATCGGTCCAGAACAGCGTCGCCATGCGGATCCCCTGCCCCGGTTGGAGCCTCGCCATGGAACGCTGGACCCACCGCGAGTGGTCTTCCGCGCACCAGTAGTCCGATGCCGCCAGTTCCTGGCGCCCGCTCCCCGCGTGGCGCATGTTCAGTTGCGCGTCGCCCTGGACCGACCGTAACAGGCCGTCCGTCAGGGTCGTGTCGCCCAGAAGGTGCCACCGGCACTCCACGAGAAACTCTCCCGCCACCACGGGCCAGACCTCGTCGATCACCAGGAACCACCGGTCACGGCTGTACACGATATGCCGGTACCAGTCGCCCTGCTCAGGATAGGTCATCGAGGTGCCCGCCGCGGCAAGGTTCTGCCCTTCGTGCAGGTACCGCAGTGCCGCGTACCTGGACTCGCACCCCGGGCCGGCGCCGTCCACGGATACGCTCACGCCGGCGTAGTCCCGGACCGTCGCCGGCTGGTGGCCTCCGGCAAACCTGAACCAGGAGGCGCCGCGGCTGGTGTAACGCACGATGCAGTTGCCGTCCTGATAGGAGTGCGAGCCCCCCGAGATCCCGTCCAGAAGAAGATAGTCGTCCTGGTCTGTCCATCCGGAACGGAAGAACACCTTGTCGAACGTCTGTTCGTAGGGCAGATTCCTCAGATAGATGCCGTTCACCGGCGCAAACGTGGTGTATTCTTCGAGAGAGTCGTAGAACAATCGCGACAGGGGGGCCACGCCGACCCGGCCCAACCGTTCCGGCGCCGCCGCCCGCCGCCCGGTCACCCATGTGCGCAGGGGCTCCTCGGCGCCTCGAATGGTCCGTTCGGCCGCCGCGCCTTCGTCAATGGATTCACAAAGCTGCAGGTATTCGTCATTGCCCGTCACCGCCGCGGCCATACGGCAGTATTGTTCCGGTCCGCGCTCCAGGTTGCTGTGCGCCATCAGCGCCCGGTCCACGCCCTCCAGATAGGGCCGACTCGAAAAGTAGTCCATCTTCCCGGCGGCCAGCGCATAGTCTGCGGTGTTGAACAGCGAGGCCCCCCATTGATGGCCCCACGAGTCGCACACCGGCTTGTTCGATCCCATCTGCGGCGCAAAGAAGACCTCCGCCAGCTTCATCCACGCCAACCCCTCCGCGAGCCCGTGCACCTGGTGGAAATACCGGCCTCCGTAAAACAGATCGAGCGCGGAACGGGTCTGATGGTTCTGGCGCACCCGGTCCACGCCCACGCAGCTCAACAGTCCGGTATTGCCTGCCCCCTCCGCGGACCTGAAGAGTCCCAGCAGCGCTTCGAGCGTCTCCTCCCGCTGTTCGGCGGGAAGCGAGGGATGGTTTTCAAGAATCGTGAACGGCAGCAGAAGCACGCGGATGAACCCGTGGATCAACGTGGGGTCCTCCAGCGTCCGTTCGAACCAGCGCGTGCGGACGAAGTGGCGGATCTGATGGCAGAACATCGACATCAATCTGTCGTTTCCCGTCTGCACCGCGAGCATCCCGATATCGGCGATAACCATCATATAGGTCCAGTCACCCGATCCTCCGCCGATGGATTCCTGCTCGATGTCCCGGTTGCTCTTGGCCAGCAACTCATTCGCCGGCTGCACGTACAGATCGGACCATGTGCCCGGATCTACCTGGTATTGGAACGGCAGTACGGGACCGTATTCAGCTATCGCACCGGCCAGCGCACCGGCCGCATCGCCAATGTCCTCCGCGCTGCTCACGCCCGCCACCACAACGTGCCCCACTTCTGCCAACGAATGGGGCATTGTGCGCACCACCCGCCCGCCGGGACCCGGCCAGACGCGGTCGGTCAGGTCGTAAGCCCGGAAGTAAAGGGTTCGCAGGAACGCGCTGTCCATCATGTTCCCCAGCGCGATCACGTGCCGGCCGTCTGCATCCAGCTTCCCGTCCGGCAGCACGTCCACGCGCCCCGAAAGGGTCTCCTCGAGGACCGCCTTCAGACTGCCGGCCGCATCCTGGTAGGAATCCCCCGCCGGCGCTGATATACAGACGCCTTGCCCAAGATCCGTTTCATGAATCGCAGGTGAGAATGCCATGGTTCACCCCTTCCGTTTGAATCGAAAACCGAATATTGAGTCCGCTCCGAAAACGGGTGTAGTGAGGGCATCGTGAAGTTGGTCAGCGTTGGAAGTTGAGAAGGAGCGTGTGTCGAGGATGAGACGTGCAGGTGCGTCCTGACACAGCATGGTCAACCCCCGACGTTGCTCAGAGCGATGGCTTGGAGGTTTTTGGCGAGAACTCCCCACTTATGCGGGGAGCATCGTGGGTGTTGCGACGTAATTCCGGATCCGAACCAGGTTGACTCATAGGG
>JAAXHE010000031.1 GCA_012271065.1 Candidatus Latescibacterota bacterium | reverse complement strand
GGGGCGCGCAGCGCCGACGGGCAAAGGCGCCTAAGAGAGGCGAGCAAGCGCAGCCTCGACCTCTCGATACGGGTGCTTTTGACCAACGCAGACCGACGGGTTTGCAGCCGCGCGAAGACCGCTGGGGGTTTTAAGACAGCTTCTTAAGATTAGTCGTTGTTTTTTTGGAAGTAGGAGAAACGTATAATCACGCTTGACAATGAACCGGCGGTTGGCTATTTTCGATTCCGGTGCCGGAGTGATGGAATTGGTAGACATAGGGGACTTAAAATCCCCCGGGCCGATAAGCCCGTGCCGGTTCGAGTCCGGCCTCCGGCACTCAGATGATACCGAAACCAGGAGGGATGTCCTATGAAAATGGGAAATAAAGAACTGATTATTGTGGGGGATCGGGTCCTGGTCAAGCAGGAGGAGCTCCAGGAACGCACCGAGGTTGGCCTGTACCTGCCACAGACGGTCGTCGAAAAGGAGGAGGTCCAGGGCGGGAGGATTATGCTGACGGGTCCGGGCATGCCGCTGCCGCAGCCGCACGACGTCGACGACGAGCCCTGGCGGAGCGTACCGGACGAACCCAAGTACCTTCCGATGCAGGCTCAGGTTGGCGATTATGCCCTGTTCATGAAAAAGATGGCGATGGAGATCAAGTTCGAGGGCGAGAAATACCTGATTATTCCACACAACTCGATACTGGCGCTGGTCCGGGAAGACGTCGACGCCCTGGAAGCGTTTAACGATGTTGAAGATTTCGAGACCTGACAGACCCGTCCGGGTCCGGGCGCCAGGTTCCTAATCGGACCGTCCTGCAGCGGAGGGCAGGTTCGTAAGGGCGGCGTCCGGCTCGTCCGCAGGCGCGGTTTTCAGCGCATCCGGAATCACGACCCCTGCCGAGACGATCATCTGCATCGCCTCTTCCACCGTGAGCGAGACGTTTCGCACCTTTTCGGGTGGAAACACAACCGACCAGCCGGTGGCCGGATTTGGCGAGGTCGGAATAAACACGCAACGACCGATCCGGCCCTCATCGTTCATCGGAATGTCTCCCGTTGCAAAACCCAGAATCCAGAGCCCGTCGGATGGATATTCGGCGAGTACGACCCGGTTGAAACCCCTGTCTTCGTCCGGTGAGACGACCGATTCCATGAACTGTTTTAACGGACCGTAGATGCTGCCGATTACCGGAAGCCGCTTTATAAGATCGTCTCCCTTGCCAATGAGGCGTTTGCCGAATACATTGCCGGCCAGCAAGCCGGCAAGCCAGATCAGGATAAGCGTCAGGACCAGCCCCAGCCCGAAGACATCGTCTTTGGTCTGAAAAATGCGCTTCACCAGCGGCTGAGCCAGACCGTCGATCCACTGAAAGATGATCTGGAGAACGATAAACGTAACCACGACCGGCACCAGAAGCGCGATCCCGGCAATAAGCCTACCGCGAAAGCTCATCCGCGCGCGTTTACCCAGACTTGAAATATGTTTGTGCTCTCCCATCGATCTTCTGCTCCGCGGGCGCCGTTCCGTTTCCTGGATGAATTCCGCTTCGAATTATACCGTCTTCCCGAGTGAAAAGCAAGATTCAGGGTGTCGATTCCACCTGGGTGAAGGACCTTGCCATGAGGTCGATCTGGCGAAGATAGGGCTCTTTGCGTTTGTTCGGTGAATACACACCGCAGTCGATGTAGTAGAACCGGTCTGTCTCCACGTCCACGAACGCGTAACCCTTGAATGGGCCCCCGGCCCATTTTTTCCTGTTTTCCCAAAGGCCCTGCATGACAAACGCCAGTTTGCCGGCGAACTCGGCCTGGCCGATTTCCAGGTGGTCCGGTACAATCCGGTCCTGTTCAAAAAACCTCTGTGTAATATCGTTGCGTTTCCGGATGCACCATTCCTCCGTGAGTTCGTCGGGTGAAATGCCGTCCTCCCAGTAGACGAACAGCCACCGGTTGGGTTCCTCCTTGGTCAGGACCACGAATCCGCTGTCGGGATAGGCCTCCAGGACGCGGTATCCGAAGGCCACCCGCACCTGCCAGCCGAATTCCCTGCCAAGCCGCTCTGTGACGTCCTTCCGTTCGCCATACCGATAAATCAACCGTCGAATACGCTCGTTACGGACGTCTTCGACACGTTCGTAGAGCCGGTCCGCCTCCATACGGAGGTTGTCCACGAGCGCGGCGCTATCTGCCCCGGACACCGCCATGAGAAGCTGTTCCTTTGCCCATACGTCCTCTTTCCAGAATACGGCGGTCCGTTTCCCCCTCACGGCGTTTTGAACGTTGGGGCCCAGTATGCTTCTCAGGAAGCCCGCGGTGGCATGGGGAGCATCCAGCTCGGCGATAACCAGGATGTTCTTGCGCCTCTTGTTCTTGAACCTGTCCAAATTGGCCACATCTTCGAACTGCAGCCTGAAGATTTTCTCTTCCTGGGGTGTATACAGGACTTTTTCGAATACCTCTTTCAGATGCGGTTCCAGGAATTCACGGTCGGCCTGATCGATCAGGACCAGTATCTCCTGCGCGGGCCCTACCGATTCGGGCAGCCGGGGGCCGCAGCCGGCCAGCAACGCCCCGCACAGCGGGGCCAGCGAAATCCAGGATCGTAAATTGATTCTCTTCATATTGTCCTGATCGACCGTTTCCGGTGAATTGAAATTGCCGGCGGGCGCACATTGTCCCTGCCGGCAATTGTATTCAGGTTGTGGATGCCCGCGTTGATCGCTCCGCTCGGCGAGCAAAATACGGAAAAATCCGGACCTCAGAAAGCGAAAAATGCCACCCGTCCGCCTGATGGGATGTGCATGCCTGCCGCGAGCGTTACTTCCTCGTGCCGAGTTCGATCTGCGACGCCCAGGTGTTCGATGTACCGTTCCCGGTGTTCTTTATGGCGTATCGTACAGCAACGCGCAACCGTGACCCGGTGCAGGTAATGCGGATTCCCGCCGTACGGCCGTTCCCGGACAGGAGTTGCATGCGGCTGCCTCCCCATACGTCGGGCTCGAACGTATAGATCCGTGAATCGAAGTGGGTCACGTCGAACATCGCCAGCCAGGCGTCGGCCCGCAGGCCTGTCCCACGCTGGACGCGGAGGCCCAGACCCCCGGCGCGGCCGCCGCTTTTACGGACCGGTGACCGTGCGCCCGTGCCTTCCAGCCACAGGTTGAGGCGAGCGAACGAGCGGGGCACGGTCACGCGAAGACGGGCGCGTCTCTGGTGTCGCGTTCCTGTTATACCTGAAGTCGTGACCGTCTGACGACGCGTTCCGATCGTTAGCCTCACTCTGACGCTGTTGAGGCGACGCCTCATATCGAAAGCAAATCGCTCGCCGCGCGCCGGCAGCGTGTCCTTGCCTTCGGGCGCGACACGGCCGTACCGGTCCAGCGTGGCCTGAAACCGGGTCCTCCGGCCCGCCCGCCATACGGCGCCGGTAAACAGCCCCCACTCGTTCCTGCCGCTGTAGGCGGAGAACGGGCCGCCGCGCAGGCTCGAAAACCCGGACGGGTACCTGCGTGCCAGCATCACCAGTTTGAGACGATCGACTTCCGTGCGCGCGCCCGTCAGCCAGGCGACGGTCTCTCTCTCCGATGCGGCGATTTCACCGAAGACATTCATCCGGCTTCCGCGCAGGTCCCAGTCCATTCCGGCTGAATGCTGGCGTTGAAGGTGTTGCAGCGCAGGCGCGAACGTGGTCCGGACGAATGTGGCGCCGATCCCGCCGACCGGCAGTTCGACCCTGGATCGAACGGCCACCAGATTTTCCTGCAATCTGCCTCTGCGTTCCCGCTGGGTCTGTGTGACGTGCAGGTCGGCGGTACGTATTGCGGCAACGCCGGAACTGTCGATCGCGGCATCCCACCGGTTGCGCGCGCCCATGGCCGTCCACGTGACGCGGCCGGCCCGGCCTTCGGCAAAGACGCCGCGGAGCGCGCCGTATTCAATTGTGGAACGATTTCCCACGGTCCGGACGCTGGCCGGCCTGGCCCACTCGAGGCCCGTTGCGGATCGGTTGTGTCTGCTGAAAAGGAGACCCTGTCCGTAACCCGGCCGGAAATCCCCCGCGACCAGGCGCCGCAGGCCGGGCACGGCGGTAACGCTCACGTATCCGGTAAGGAAGTCCGCGATCCGTAATTCCAGGGGGTCGCGTTCCGTGAGGAAGACGCCCTCCACGCGCCGTGCAGCGATCACGGTTCGCTGGTAGAGCCGCAGGTTGGCCCAGGAGTCGGGATGGTTCGTCGGACGGGTGATCCTCAACGACGTCCGGACGCTGGGACCCCGCCGTGAAGATACGGTCAGGTAGGGCCGGACGGCGGCGAGGATCTCGGACGTGACGCCGGGAACCCTCAGGAGATCGCCGAGGCGTGTGAAGGGTCCGGACCGTCTGCGATAGGTGATGACATCGCGGGCCAGTTCCGGCGAAAACCAGGGCAGCGCCCGCAGGTCCTCGAGGCTGGCCCTGTTGACGTTGATCACCCGTCCATCCAGGTCCCTCAAAACGGCCAGGTACGTTTCCGTGGTTTCCGGATTCAGGGATTCCTGCGCACGGAGCGCGAAACCGGACAGCAGGTGTGGAATCAGTGCGATGAACGTCAGTTTCGTTTTGCTTCTGGCGGATTGAAAGAATGGGCATATCACGGACTGTCCCCCTGACATTGTAACTGCACACAAAGAATCGGTAACAAGCGATTTTTCTGCCGTTGCCGTCACGTACGGCCTTCGCTTGTCGATACCAGTGCAATCAATATGCCAGTGGGATGCGCTTCGTGTGGGGAGGAGGGGAAATGCGAGGGGATCAGGGTTCAGACGCGGCTTTGTCAGCGCGGCCGAGGGAGAGAAGCTTGATCTTTCCCTTGTGGATGGTCAGCAGGTACATCCAGGCGTTTTCCCGATTGCCCCGGCTGAAGGATATCTTACCGGTGGCGCCCGGGATTTCACCGAGATTCTCGAGCGCGTGCTGAAGTCGCTTCCGAGACGTGCCGCCCCTTTCAATGGCGGTGAGGACGGCCGTCATGGCGTCGTATCCCAGTGCAGCCGCAATGCCCTGGTCGCGATTGAATCGTTGCCTGAAGGCGCCCAGGAACTCATGCACGGAGACCAGATCGCTGCGTGTGGAGTATTTGGCGACAAAGACCGCGCTGTCAGTATAGGAGTCTCTCGCCACTTCGTGGTGGTTCCAGCCGTCGCTGCCCAGCAATTGCGAGTGAATGCGGTGGAAGGCGATCTGCGGCGCGATCAGCAGGACGTCGTCCTTGCCCCCGGCTATGAGCAGGCCTTCCAGCGTATGCACCGGCGGAGGCTGCACCGTATCGGGATCCACTTCGACAGGGGGCGGCGGCGCCAGCCGAATGTTGCCCAGAATCAGCGATTCGATTTCGTCCGTGAGGATTTCCGGCGGGTTGAGCGCCAGTCCGGCGTCCCTGATGCGTTCCAGCTGACCCTTGTAGTCAGTCGTGCCGGGTTCGTACCACGTCTGTACAATGACTTCCGAACCCGATTCCTCCGCGCGGGCCGTGAACTCTCTGGCGATTCTTTCCCCGTAGGGGTCCCGGGACGCGAACGTCGCCAGCGTGCGCAGCCCGGATTCCCGGACCGCGTAGTCGGCAATCCGGCGCCCCTGAGCGCCGGGCGTGGCATTTACCTGAAAGACGTAGGGATTCAGGGTCGCCAGTCCGTCTTCCGAGGCCGTGGGCGCGATCAGCGGGACTTCGTGAGGGCCCGCCAGCGCCGCGATGGGAAGGGTTTCAGCGCTTGTCAGGGCGCCGATAATGGCAAGAACTTCGTGGTCTTCGATAAGACTCTGAGCCGCCTTGATCGCGCCCACCGGGCTTCCTTCCGAGTCTTTGAAGACCAGCGCGACCGGCTCACCGGAATTCAGCTGATGCAGTTCCCGGGCAAGCAGGACACCGTCTACCATGTCCTTTCCCGGCGGGCTCGCCAGGGGCGCGATCACGCCGATGGTGAAGCGCGCGTCGGTCGGTTCTTCGTTATCTTTTTCTGGAGGTCTGTGTCGGATACCTGCCGCGGCGGGCTGAAGGCGTTCGGCTTCGGGGGTTTTTGCCCGTACCAGCGCCGCGAAAATGCCGTTGGGATACCGATCCAGGAATCCGGCCATTTCCTGATTGGAGGGTTCGGCCCCGGCGAGTCTCGACGGCCACCTCACCCGGCCGAAGGCCAAGGCCTCCGCGATCGTGTCGTTTCCGAATTCGTTTCGCAGCCGTGCGACGTCGCCTTCCGTGATTCTCCCCGCTCCTGCAAGTTGCCCCAGCCGGTCCGCCGCTCTGGCCTTCAGACGGAGGCCTCCCGTACCCGACAACACGTGGGCGTACCGGGACGCGGCTCTGTATACCAGACCCTGTTGGAATTTGCAGTCGCCGATGACCAAGTCGGCTTCAGGGAGATACCGGCTGCGCGGGAAGTCGTCGTAGATTCCCGCTGCTGTTGCGAGCGCCAGGTCGTACTTCGTGAGTTTGTAAAGCGTTTTGGCCAGCATCAGCCGGGAGGCCGACGTACGCCGGTGCGCGGGATTGGCTTCGGCCAAAGACCGGAAGGCTCTTTCCGCCGTCCGATAGTTGCCGTCGGTGTAGGCGTCAAGGGCTCTTTGGAACCGCGTTTCGATCTCTGCACGGTTGATCTGCGCACTGGAAGGATGTGCAACTGCAAGATGAGTAACGAGGACAAGCCAGAACGCTGAAGCGATTCGATTCACACGTGGTTCCTCACGGAAAAGACGCACCGAGCACTTTGTTTTCCAACCTGTCTGGCGGCGGCGTCAGCCGGCTGCCATCGCGACTGGAGGATGAGAGGCTTCGTGAACGTACGATACCGAGACGGCAAGACTCAAATATAGGGACAATGAATGCGATAGGCGAGCGATTTGTATCCGAAGGCTCTGATTTCGCTTTCGGCTTTCCCTCTCTATGCAAAGATAGCGTGGAAATTGCTATTGACAACGCGACGGCGCGACCATACCGTATAACAGGACTACGTGTGTGGAAGGATACGCAGGATGACAGGGAATACCGGGCTGTGGTCCTGCCCATCCTTTCATTCTGGAAATCACGGTTTAAATCCTGATCAAGGGGAGAAGAAATGAAAACAGATGCAACATCCTCCACCTACAGGTCGCCCGCGTTCGCCGACGCGCTGCCCGAGTTGGCGGCGCCGGGCGCCACGCCCGAGCGGCTGGCGCACCTGGAAAAGCACGGTTTCGTCATTATCAACGACTTTTTCGACAATCCATGGATTCCGGTGCTGCGGGAAGCGGGCCGCCGGGTTACGGAGGCGTGCGCACCGGTCAACGGGTATGGCAAAATCGACTGCTCCAGGGGTTACGTCCACCGGACGGGGAAGGACGAGCCGTGGGCGATACGCGGTCTGGTCCATCCCGCCTTCAATGAACCCTGTTTCGCGGAGTTCCACGGATCTCCCGAATTCCTGAACTTCGTACGCTCGTGGTGCAATGGTCTCGGCCCCGAGGACTTCACGTTTGGCGGGCTGCTGTTGTGGTGCAATCCGCGAGAGTCGGAACATTCGCTCAGCTGGCACCGTGACGCGACGTGGTGGGGGACCGGAAAGCCCTATTTCGCGCAACGTGAGATCCGGGGCGAGGGACCAGAAGCGTATACGGAAGAGGTGGAGCGGGAGCGCTGGGTGGAGATTCGCGCGAACAACGCCAGGTCGATTACCGAGCGGAACGGGGTGAGCATGTTCCTCGCGCTGGTCGACGAAGAATGCCACGAACTCATACCCGGCAGCCACAATCGGTGGCGCACGCCCTATGAGCACGACGTCCTCCTCCCCAAGGCCATGAAGGAGAAGGGGGTTCCGCACACACCCAGCTGGAACGGCGTCGACCCGTTGCCGGACCAGGTCGCCGTGAGGCTGAAGGCAGGCGAAGCCCTCATACGGATCGGCTCGAATATTCACACGGGCCATACCGTACCCGAAAGAGAACGAAACACGTTGTCGATCGGATGGTCCAGGTGGTCCGGGCCGTTCACGGGTGAGCCGTCCGTGGCCGACGTGCGAAGCGCGTGGCAGCTCGATCCCGAGGTGCGGGATGCTCTGCCCTATGAATGGATGAAGACGGCGTGGGACCGATGGGCGGAGACGCAGAAGCTCGGCGATACGCTCGAAGACCGGTACCCCGCTTACGACATCCGGCGGATAAAGGCCGGGGAAGTTGTTGGCTGGCGCGGCGAGCTGGAGCGCCAGGCCGCCGAGGCGGGCGAGGCCTGGGAGTCCTTCCAGCGGGCCCGATAGGGAGTCGCCCCGATTTTGCGGCCTCCGCGGTTGAGCCGGAGTCAGGACGAATGGGCGTCGCTTCACTTTTTCTGAACAACCGGCCTTGACAAACGTATATAAGATGGCGTTAATTCTGACAGACCAGATCCGCTTGTGAGGCAGAGGATGATTCGCGCCCTATCCACTACATGCCTGGCCATTGGCATCGCTCTTGCCGCCATCCAGTGCCTGTGCGGGATGTCGGTTCAGGCTGAAGCGTGCCACGTCCAGCCTGTTGAGGCGGACTGCTGCTGCGCCGGAAACGGTGGCAGCGTTAAAGATGCCCCGCAGGATCTGCCTTCGGCGATTCAGTCCTCAGCGCCCCGTTTTCCGGGTCCGGATTCCCACCCCGGACCTAATTCGGTCCGCTCCTCCGGGGCTTTCGGTTCATGCATGACCCGCGCGGGCGTGTTTCATTCGGCCACGCCCCGTTTCTTGCCCTCGTTGTACCTGATGAATGCTTCGTTTCTGATTTGATTTCCCGCCCTATCAGCCCGTTGAAGAAGCCCATCCGGCCTCGCCTGCAGAGCGACTTTGTCAACGGACTGCTGACCGCGTCTTCCGCGGTGCAATAACTCTTTTCTCCTCGTAAATATCACCCGAATTTCAATCGCTGGACGAGTGTCCTCCGGCTTGACGTGCGCTCTTTCGTGCGCGTGAAGCCGTATTTCCCAGCCATGGAGGTGATCAGTCGTGAAGGGATTGGTGAAACTCATCGGGATGTGTCTTTTCCTCACACCACGGGTCGCCGGCGCCGCGGCGGCTGACCTGGAGGGTCTGATCGACTCGGCGCTCGCTAAGAATCCCGGTCTAAAAGTTCTTGAGCACCGGTTAGCCGCATTTGAAGCCCGGGTGCCGCAGGCCGGTGTGTTGCAAGATCCGATGCTGGCTCTGGATCTGCGGAACGTACCGACAAGCAACTTCGATTTCAACAGTACGCATATGTCCGGCAAGCAGTTGACAGTCAGCCAGAGGTTTCCTCTTCCAGGCCTGTTGCGCGCGAAGGAGCGGGCGGCGGAATCTGCCGCCGGCGCTGCCAGACAAACCCTTGACGACCGTGCCGGAACGATCGTCAATCTTGTGAAGCAGGGATACTATGCGCTGGCGTTTCTGGACCGGGCAATTGAAGTAACAGAAAGGAACCGGGCGCTCCTCCGGGACCTGGTTCGAATCGCAGAAAAAAAATATGTGGTCGGTCGCGGACTTCAACAGGACGTCCTGAAGGCCCAGGTTTCGCTTTCCGCGCTCCGGGATCGACTGATCGGGCTGAATACGGACCGCAGGCTTGCGGAGGCGCGGCTCAACCGGGTCTTGAATCGGCCGATGGATACCGCCGTGAGTGCGCCCGACGACGTGACGCCGACGTCGTTGGAACTATCGGTGGAGGACGTCCAGCGGCTGGCCCTGGCGCACCGCCCGCTACTGAAGGAAATAGACCATACCATTTCCAGGTGGGCGGCCACCGAACAGGCGGCACGGCGGTCCGGCCGGCCCGATCTGACTTTTCGCCTGGGCTATATGCAGCGCGCCCACGTGCAACCGGATCCCGTGAGTGGCAGCGACTTTCTGTCGTTCGGCGTGAGCATGAACCTCCCGGTTTTCAACGGACGGAAACGGGACAGTCAAATCGCCGAGGCGCAGGCCAATATCAGAATGGCTGAGGCGCAAAGGGAGGACGCCAGCCGCGAGATCCTGTATCGGGTGCAGGAAATCTGCCTTGAAGTCGACCGGCACTGGAAGCAGGCGGAGCTGTACCGCACGGCAATTCTGCCTCAGGCACGCCAGTCATTGGAATCCGCGATGGCTGGATATCAGGTTGACAAGGTCGACTTCCTCACGCTCTTGAACAACCAGGTTACCCTGTTTAAGTTTGAGATCGACCACTATCATCATGTAATCCAGCGTGAGAGGAAACTGGCGCAACTGGAGGCTGTGGTTGGAAGACGCGTATTCTAACAGTCTGGAAAGGCTTTCTCAACTGGCTGTTGGACCGGCGGCCTGGTTTCGCGCCGGGATCAAAGGCCTTGCAGATCGAAAGGGAAGGGCCGAGCTATGAATCCGAGAAATATCGTTGTGACGATTCTCACTCTGGGTGTCGGAATTGCATTGGGGATATGGCTGGGCGGCGAGGAGGGTCCGGCGCACAAGGAGACGTCACCGTCCGTGTACCGGTGTCCGATGCATCCGACGGTGGTTTCGGACAGGCAGGCAAGCTGTCCGATCTGCGGAATGGACCTCGTGATGGACCAGGCGGGCACCTCGGGACACGACGGCGGTCACGGGGAGGAGGCTGGCGAGGTCCGTATCGATCCGTCAACCGTTCAGAACATGGGCGTCAGAACCGGGGTGGTAAAACGGATGCCGGTGAGCCGGACCGTACGCACGATGGGGCGCGTGGATTATGACGAGACCCGGATGACCGACGTGAATACCAAGGTAACCGGTTGGGTGGAGGGGCTCTTTGTGGATTTCACCGGACAGGAGGTAAAGAAAGGGCAGCGGCTTCTGGAAATCTACAGTCCTGAACTGGTGGCCGCGCAGGAGGAATACCTCACCGCGCTGGATTATGTCCGGCGCCTCGAGGACGGCGCGTCCTCAGAGGCACTGGAGGGCGCGAAGGCGCTCCTGGGCGCGGCGCGGCAGCGTCTGATGTACTGGGATATCGCGGAAGCGCAGATCGACAATCTGGAACAGACGCGGAAGGCAAAGCGTACGATGACGATCCACTCACCCCAGGAGGGCGTCGTTGTACACCGGGCGGTATACGACGGCGCACATATAAAGGCCGGAGAGCACCTCTATCGCATCGCCGATCTCTCCAGAGTATGGGTCTATGCGGATATCTACGAGTACGAGTTGCCATGGATCAGGAAGGGACAGTCGGCGGAGGTCGTACTCTCCTACGCGCCCGGGCGGGTATTCGAAGGGGTGGTGAGCTACGTCTATCCCTTCCTGGAGTCAAAGACCCGCACCGCGAAAGTACGGATGATATTCGACAACCCGGAGCTGGAGTTGAAGCCCGAGATGTTCGCCACGGTGAAAGTCAAGTCCGAGATGGCGAAGGAGGCCGCGGTCGTCCCGGTGCAGGCCGTAATACGGTCCGGAGAGCGAAACGTGGTGATTCTGGATCTCGGGGAAGGCCGTTTCGCGCCGCGCGAAGTCAAACTGGGGCTGGAGGCGGACGACGTCTACGAGGTGACGCACGGGCTCGAGGGGGGTGAGCGAATCGTCCTGTCGGCACAGTTTCTGATCGACTCTGAGAGCAACCTGAAGGCGGCGCTGCGGACCATGAGCGGGCATCAGGAGGCACCTGCGCCCACGCACCATGGCCATTGAGGACGGGATGCGTGAACGAATACTGCCGCGTAACTCGTATCGGGTTCCAATTCCCATGTACCGGACAATAAACCCGCAACGAAAGTTGAATGCATGATAGGTCAGATAATCGAACTCAGTCTCAGAAACCGTATCCTGGTCATAATGGCCACGATCTTTGCAATCGCCTGGGGCGTCTATGCGATGTTGAATACGCCCCTGGACGCGATTCCGGACCTGTCGGACGTGCAGGTGATCGTCATGACTGATTTTCAGGGACAGGCGCCGCGCGTGGTTGAAGACCAGGTCACCTACCCGCTCACTTCCGCGATGCTGGCCGTTCCTCGGGCAGGCGTTGTGCGGGGATATTCTTTCTTCGGGTTGTCGTTCGTCTACGTGATCTTCGAGGATGGTACGGATATCTACTGGGCCCGAAGCCGGGTCCTGGAGGCGCTGGACACCGTTTCGAACCGGCTGCCCCCGGGTGTCTCGCCGCGGCTCGGACCGGATGCCACGGGGGTCGGATGGGTGTACGAATACGTGCTGGTGGACAGCACGGGGCGCCACGATCTTTCGGAGCTGCGGTCCATCCAGGACTGGTATCTGCGTTACGAACTCAGCAGCGTGCAGGGAGTCGCCGAGGTGGCGGCAGTGGGCGGGTACGTGAAGCAGTACCAGGTAACCGTGGATCCCAACCGCCTGCTGGCTTACAACATTCCGTTGCAGAAGGTCCGGACGGCAATCCAGCGGAGCAACAACGACGTGGGCGGGCGCATCGTGGAATTCGGGGAAACGGAGTTTATGGTCCGCGGGCTGGGGTATCTGCGTTCCACGGAAGATATTCGCAATGTGGCCGTGGGGGTCGACGCAAAGGGTACGCCGGTTAGGGTTGGTGATATCGCCACCGTGCAGGTGGGTCCCGAGCTTCGCCGGGGCCTGGCGGAATGGAACGGCGAGGGCGAGGTCGTGGGTGGCATCGTCGTGATGCGTTACGGTGAAAACGCGCTGGCTGTGATCGATCGGGTCAAAGAGAAGATCGAGTCGCTCAAGCCCGGCCTGCCCGACGGCGTTGAAATCAAGACGGCATATGACCGGTCCACGCTCATACGCAGCGCCATCGACAATCTTCGAAACAAGCTGATTGAGGAAATGGCGGTGGTCGCGCTCGTCTGCATTGTGTTTCTGTTGCACTTTCGCAGCGCGTTCGTGGCGATATTCGCGCTGTCTACCGGTGTTCTGATTTCCTTCGGCCTGATGTATACACAGGAAGTGAGCTCCAACATCATGTCGCTGGGCGGAATCGCGGTGGCCATCGGGGCTATGGTCGACGCGTCGATCGTGATGATCGAGAACGCCCACAAACACCTGGAGCAGGACAACGGAGGGCGGGGCCATCTCGAGATCGTGGCCAGCGCGTCGAAGGAGGTGGGACCGGCGCTGTTCTATTCGCTTCTGATGATAACGGTCTCTTTCCTTCCGGTGTTCACGCTTCAGGCGCAGGAGGGCCGCCTGTTCAGGCCGCTGGCCTATACGAAGACGTACGCGATGGCCGGCGCGGCGTTGCTGGCCGTCACGCTCGTACCCGTGCTGGTGAGCTTTTTTGTCCGCGGCCGAATCCGGCCGGAGGCGCGAAACCCGAGCAGCCGGTTCTTCATCTGGACCTACCGACCGGTAATCGACTGGGTCTTGAAACACCGGGTCGCCACGGTTGTCCTGGCGGTGGCTGTCATGTTCGTAACGCTCTTTCCATTCCGGAGTACGGTGCTCGAGCGGTTTTCGGATGCGCCGCGCAGTGTCGCGTATCGCGCGCTTCTGAGGCTGGACCGCCTGTTTCCGCTGGAGAAGATCGGTTCCGAATTCATGCCGCCCCTCTACGAAGGAGACCTTCTCTATATGCCCACCACGCTGCCGGGAATCTCGGTGACCCGGGCGCGTGAATTGCTGCAACAGACGGACAAGATCATCAAGGCGTTTCCGGAAGTTCAGGACGTCTTCGGTAAGATCGGGCGCGCCGAGACCGCAACCGATCCGGCGCCGCTTGCGATGATCGAGACCACGATCACGTTGAAGCCGGAGAGCGAATGGCGTCCGGGGATGACACCTGAGAAGCTGATCGAACGATTGAATCGGGCGATCCAGTTCCCCGGCCTGACCAACTCGTGGACGATGCCCATCAAGACGAGAATAGATATGCTTTCGACCGGGATCAAGACCCCGGTCGGGGTGAAAGTCGCGGGCGAGGATCTGGAGGTTTTACAGCGCCTGGGCGAACAGATCGAACGGGTGATCCGCGATCTGCCGGGTACTCTGAGCGTGTTTGCCGAACGCGTTGTGGGCGGAAACTACCTGGACTTCGAGATCGACCGAGAGGAGGCCGCGCGATATGGGTTGACGGTGGCGGATGTACAGGACGTGATTATGTTTGCCGTCGGGGGCATGAATGTAACGACGACCGTCGAAGGTCTCGAACGCTATCCCGTTAATCTGCGTTACGACAGGGAATTGCGTGACAACCTGCCGGCGCTGCGCCGGGTGCTGGTGCCCGCGCCCACCGGCGCCCAGATTCCCATTCAGCAGCTCGCGGACATTCGAATCAGAAAAGGGCCGCCGGGGATCAAGAGCGAGAATGCGCGACTGAACGCATGGGTGTACGTGGATATCCAGGGCATCGACGTGGGCACCTACGTGAAGCGCGCGCAACAGGCGGTACTGGAAAAAGTGTCGATGCCGCCTGGCTATTCGGTAACCTGGAGCGGCCAGTACGAGTATATGCAGAGGGCGGAAAAGCGCCTGAAACTGGTCGTGCCTCTCACCCTTGGTATCATATTCCTGTTGTTGTATCTCAACTTCAGGAGTATTACAGAGAGCCTTCTTGTTATGCTGTCTCTGCCGTTCGCGATGGTGGGCGGGATCTGGTTGATGTACCTGCTTGACTACAACATGAGTGTTGCGGTCGGCGTCGGATTCATCGCGCTGGGCGGTCTCGCGGCCGAGACAGGTGTGGTCATGCTGGTCTACCTCGATCACGCGTACGATCGCATCCGCAAGGCACGGGGAGGCGAGATGAGTACTTCAGACCTGAGAATGGCGGTCATGGCCGGCGCCGTGGAACGCGTCAGGCCTAAAATGATGACTGTGCTCACCACGCTGCTGGCGTTGCTTCCCATCATGTGGGGTCACGGCATCGGGTCGCAGACGATGAAGCGCATCGCGGCGCCGATGGTGGGCGGCGTCGCTTCGTCCGCAGTGCTGACGCTGATTGTGATTCCCGCCGTCTACGCATTGTGGAAAGGCCGATCGCTGAAACATGAGAGTTGATTATCTACAGGTGTTGTCATATATTCGATGTTGCATGCATCATTGTCCGGGAAGGCTGTAATTCTTCCCTTTCTCCAGAGGAGATAGATCCATGCGCAAATCCGTTTCTTTACTGCTGTCCAGCGTGTTCGTGTTCTCCCTCTTCGCCGTCTCCGGCTGTTCCACGGCCGAGACCCGTACGACCAAAATCAACGTCCCCACGGCCCAGTGCATGATGTGCGCAAACAAGATTGAAGAGGCCTTGAAAAAGGTGGACGGTGTGTCGGAGGCAGCCGTCGACATGGATGTCAAGGTTGTCAACGTGACCTACGATGCAGCGCGCACCAACGTGGCGTCGTTGGAAAAGGCAATCGCAGGGGCGGGTTATCAGGCGAATCAGGCCGTTGCCGACAGCGCGGTCTACGCGAATCTGCCGGGTTGCTGCAAGGTTCCTCAGCCCCAATAGGCGCCTTTGGCGCAGCGATTTGCATCTCGGGCCTACATTCCGGTACGTGTTCGGGCCCGCCATTGGCACCTGCGGATTCAACGCGGAACGGGTGCCCGGGGACGTCTCAATACAAAGACAGTGGGGGAGCTGATGTTTAGCAATGAGATTCAGTCCGCGCTGAACGAACAGATCAACAGTGAATTCCTCGCCTGGTATACCTACCTGGCCATGTCCTCCTATTTCAAGTCGGTCAATCTGAGCGGATTTGCCAGGTGGATGGAAAAGCAGGCCAAGCGCGAGATGGCGCATGCAATGAAGATCTACGAATTTCTGCACGAACGGGAGGCGCCGGTCGGGTTCAAGTCGATTTCCAAGCCACCTGCGGACTGGCGTTCGCCGCTGGACGCGATTTCGGAGGCATACCGGCGGGAACAGGAATCCAGCGGGCGGATCAACGATCTGGTCGATCTGGCCATGAAAAACCGTGCCCATGCGACCAATACGTTCCTGCAGTGGTTCGTGAACGAACAGGTGGAGGAGGAAGCCCGGCTTCGCGCTATCGCGAAGAAGCTGGAACTGGTGGGTGACGATCGATACGGGCTGTTCCTGATCGATCGCGATATGCGCTGAATCCGCCTGGGAGTTCAGGAACAGCTTCTCGGGTGGCGATCTGAATTCGGCCGCTTCTGGATTGGGTACCGGGGCGGCCGTTTTTCTATTCGGGATTGTGCACGGATGGTTTACGTCGAAGACTTGTGGAAGAAATACCCGGGTGCGTGGGCGCTCAAGGGCGTGTCGCTGAATGTGGCACGCGGCAGGGTGATGGGTGTGCTGGGAGAAAACGGAAGCGGAAAGAGTACGTTGTTCCGGATTCTCGCCGGCGTGACACGGCCCACACGGGGCCGGGCGCGGATCGGCGAGGAACCGACGGGGTTCGCCACAAAGCCGGTGGTGTCCTATCTGCCGGAGATCGATCCGTTCTATTCCCGGATGAAGGTGGGAGAACAGCTGGCTTTCCTCTCTGCCTTTCACGCCACGTGGGATCCGGGACGGTCGCGGCGGCTGCTGGAATTCGTGAATCTGCCGGAAGACCGGAAGGTGGGCGCCCTCTCGAGAGGACAGCGAGCAAGGCTGAAGGTGGTTTCCGCATTCTCCTGGTCCCCGGCAGTGGTGCTGATGGACGAACCCCTCGGGGGTATCGATCCGCCGTCACGCAGGCGCATACTGGACGTTCTTTTCAACGAGTTTCGGCATCCTGAGCAGACGGTGTTGATTTCAACCCACCTGGTATCCGAAGTGGATCCGTTTATCGAAGATGTGCTGTTTCTTCGTGACGGTGAGGTATATATCTCGGGTCGGTCGGACGAGTTGCAACAGGAACACGGGAAGTCTCTATCTGAGATTTTCGAAACGGCGGTTGCCTGACGCGAGGGAAAACGGCGCATGAAGATGGTTGTTACTCTGTATTTAAAGGAGTTAAAGGACGTGAGGAATCTTTCCTGCATCCTTGCCATCGGTACCCTGGTGCTTCAGGCATGGGTCCTCCTGTCCGTTGAAACTCACGTGATCGCCCTGTTTATTTCGGCGTTGCCCCTCTGGGCGATCATGTTCGTCCTGCCATTCCTGCTGGCTTCTTCGTTCAATGGGGAATGGCGAAGCAATACAACCTACCTGCTGTTCGCGCTCCCCATCCGTGCAGCAGTTGTGTGTCTGAGCAAATTTGCCGCGATTCTGAGCATCGGCCTCCTGCTGTTCGCGATCGCCGGTGCAGGCGTCTATGCCGTCGTGGCGCGCGCCCCGGGGGATGAGGTATCTCAGATTCTGGTTTTTTTCGGGGTCACGCCGGCGTCGGTTTCCGGATACACCGCGGGATTCCTGGTATCCTACGCGGTCCTGTCTCTTGGTATCGTAGCGGCCGTCGAGGGCGCCCGGTACACGGCCGCGCGCCTGAGAGGTCTCGTGACGGCCGCTTCGTTTGTCTTGTGCGTAATCATCTATCTGACATTGGCGGGGTATTTCGTGTACGGTCTGCAGGGGAATCTTGCAACCGGACCGGCATTGATGGTCTATTCGGTTCTCTCCGGCCTGGCCTTTCTGCTGATCGGGCTGTTCCTGTTTGAAACGTACGTGGAAATTTAGTGTCCTGTCCCAAAAATTCCTCACCACTCGTCAATCTGTTTCCGGCTGTTTCCGGTACGGAACGCCTGGGCCACGTCGCGGCGGATAAACAGAATCCGGCGCATGTATCGATAGACGAAGGATTTGAAAGGACGAACCCATGCCGGATACGAAAGGGTCCCTCCGGAAGTTGAAAAAGCCGAAGAGACGCTACCCGGACACGGTGCTGGTGGACCGCGGCAGACCCGCGTCGGTCATCGTATGCCCCGACGACGCGCGCTACCGGGAACTGGCTTCGGAACTGGCGGCTGCGATCCGCGAGCTTTCGGGCGCGGATGTTCCCCTGGTGTCGGACGTGGACGCGAAAACGCAGCCGGACCGGCATCTCGTCCTGCTCGGGAACGTGAATACGAACCGCGTGGTCTTCCGTCTCTACGGATACAACTATACACCTGCGGATGACCTGTATCCGGGGCGAGGGGGATATCTCGTTCAGACGATTCACGACCCATGGGCGAACGGAAAGAACGCGGTGGGTCTGTTCGGAAGCGATGTGGAGGGTGTCCGTGCGGCGGTCGGCGTGTTCCTGCGGAAATTTGCGGAGGATGAAACGCTTTCGACCGGTCCTCTCTTCGAGGTCCGGTTCGGGCCTGACGCGTTGCAGATCCCAAAGCTCGAATGCGAGCCGGACGTGGATTCGGAGATGGAGGCCGCGGAGGAGGCGTTGCGCCGTGGCGAACACACGGGCCTGTGGGGCAGGATAGGCGAACGGGGGTTGTTGTACGGGCTCACGGGCAAAGACGCCTACGCCGAGCTCTACAAGCGTCTCGTGTACCGGATGTACGCGCACGCGATGTCCGATCCTGACAACTACGGAGGCATCTGGGGATTCGACGCGGATTTTGCGCTGTATAAAGTGATGCCGGGCTGGGACCTCGTAGAGGAAAGCCCGGTGATCTCGGACGACGACCGGCTGCGGATTACCCGGATCCTGTTCGAGTTCGTCAGCGACTGCGTGTCCCACGTGGGCGATATGAAGATTCCCCACGTGAGGCACAACCACACCACGTTTGCCGCATTGGGACTGCACTACGCGGGAACGTATTTCAGCAAGTATTACGGATTGCCGGAAGCGGACGCCTGGCTGGCGCTGTCCGAAGCCTGTTTCCGGTTTCAGGCGAAGGCGTTCAAGCCCCACGAGGATTGCAGCGGGTACCAGTGGCTGACCCATTACCATCTGACCAGGTATTCGCTCTCCAGCGGAGATATGGATTTCTTCGAGAACGGGTGCGCCCGGAAAGCGGCGGACTACGCCGTCCTGACAACGGACAATCTGGGATATGCGCTACCCTACGGAGATAATGCCTCGCCTTTCGGATGGTGGAGCGAACTGCCCTATCTGCGGGCTGCCGTTTTTGTGCTGGGGGACGGACGCTATCAGTGGATGCTCGACAAGAAGACGGCCGTGGAGCCTCAGTTCGCGGCTTACGAATACCACAGACGGGTAACCCCGGTCGAGCCGGCGGATCTGGACGGTACGCAGGTGTTCCCGGTGGATCCGCTGTATTACGCGTCGAATCAGGGGAAAGACCATCTGCCGTTGAAAAAAACCTTCGACAAGGTGGTGTTCCGGGACGGGTACGATCCCATGGCGCAATATCTGTTTCTGGACGGGCTCTCGAACGGAGGTCACAAACACTACGACGGGAATTCGATATCACGCATTACGCAGCGGCGGCGGATCTGGCTGGCGGACTGCGACTATATCAAGTCGCTGCCCAAGTTTCACAACGGCGTGCTGGTTTTCAGGAACGGACAGTCCGCCGAAATCCCGCCGTTCGCGGAGCTTGAGCGCGCCGCGAACTTCGACAGGTCGGGCTTTTCAGAGACCACGCTGCGCAACTACCGCGGCGTGGACTGGCACCGGAACATCCTGTGGAGCCGGGGCCGGTTCTTTCTTGTCATCGATGAGATGGAAGCGCTGTCGGAAGACGATTTCGGTTTCAGGGTTATCTGGCAGACGCTGGGCAACGTTGCATTGCGCGGCGGCGGCCTGCAAGTGGAGCAGGACGGGGAGCGGTTCTTTTTTCAGGGATTGAAGGGACCGTCCCTGAAACTTGAGGACGACGAGGAAACGGGCAGGAACTGGACGGACTATCCGTACGCGGAGCCGGTGGTACGGATCCTTCAGCAGATTGTGGACGTACGTCTGAAGACGCGTGAAACATACCGGTTCTTCAACCTTCTCTATTGCGGCGGTAAACCGGCGACGCGGAATCTGACGTTGACGCGGCTGTCGGAAGGGGCTGTCCGGGTCGACGGAGGCGAGGAGGTCGTCTATGCCGGGGTGGGGGAAACCGAAGTTCCGGTCGAGATTCCCGGCGGTCCCACCGTGGCTGCAGCGCAGTTTATGGTCTCTCCATCCCGGTTCGCGGTCGTGGACGGCACGTGGGTCGCCTGGGGCGGCGTTGAGTTGCGTTCGGACCTGCCGGTGTCAGTGGAGTACGATCTGGTCCGTGGTGAGGGGCGTGCCACAGCGGGGTGGAGTACGAGGTTGTGCCTGTGGTCGGACGGTCGACCGGGCGTCGCGATCGACGGCAAACCCGTGGATGCGTCCGTTACCGACGGCATGGTGTCCTTTACGATGCCCAGGGGCGAACATCGATTCCGCGTCGTGCCGGACGCAGTGATGTCTCTGCGCAGGGCGGCCGCCGGTACGGTGCGTTCGAATGTGGCGCAGCCCGTATTGATCCGTCCCGGTCGGGGCCGTCCCGGTCGGTTGAAGACGCTTTGGACTTTTGGCGAGGAGGGTCCGTTTCTCTCGCTGTACGCGGCAGACCTGATGCTGGACGGATCGGATGTCCTGGTCGCGGGCGGCCGGGGCGGGTCGGTCTGCGCGCTGCGCGACGGTGCGGCGCTCTGGCGGTTCCGCACAGGGGGCGAGGTGAGATCCGTGTGGGCCGCGGACCTGGCGGGAGATGGAAGGGCCCGCGTGATTGCCGGGTCCGCGGATACGAAGGTCTACGTACTCAGCGCAGGCGGAAAGGTGAAGTGGGACTATGAAATCCCTCTTTACTACCGAAAGCCAATGCTGACAACCGTATTCGCCGGAGATATCAACGGGGACGGCAAGCTGGAGGTGGTCGCTGGAGCCGAGTCCTGGCGTTACTATGCGTTCACCCACAATGGAGAGCTGATGTGGTATCAGATGACCGTGCACTCATCCACCCACGGCTGCGCGGCCGACATCGACGGCGACGGCAGGGACGAGGTGATTGCCGGAACGGAATACCACCGCTGGCACTGTATTGACGGCAGTGGCGCGATACGGTGGTCCTACCATCCCAGTACCGGTCCGAGAACCAATTCCACCGCGGCGGGCGACCTGGATGGTGACGGCATGAAGGAAGTGGTCTTCGCGGGCGCGGATACCCATATTCACACCCTGGGCGCGGACGGAAGGCTCCTGTGGCAGTTCAATACGGGGGATGAGGTGACGCAGGTCGTCACCACCGATATGGATGGCGACGGGCAGGACGAGGTGGTGGCGTCTTCGATGAGTTTCAACGTGTACGTGATAAAGGGCGACGGGCGGACCGTTGTCTGGCGTGCGGACCTCGGAGAGGTCGTGCGTTGTATTTCGGTGGGCGATTTCAACGGCGACGGCAGACCCGAGGTCGCCGCGGGGACCGAGGACGGCGTCGTGCATCTGCTCGCCAACGGCGACGGACGGACGCTGGCCCGTTTCAGGACCGGCGGCGCGTTGTCGACGATGGTCGCCGCGGACGTGGACGGCGACGGCATTCCGGAGATTGCGGCGGCATCCGGCGATGGGGTGCTGTACGTGTTGAAGCGGTAGGGAGACGCCGCAGGCGTTGGGATCGACGTGTACGCAGTCCTGCAAGAAATGCGATATCGGAATCCGTCTAGAGATTCAGCTCCCGGGCGATGCCGGCCATTGCATCCCGCACGAAAGCGATGTGTTCGTCCAGGTCCACCCCGAGTTCCGCTGCCCCCGCTTGAATGTCCTCCCGGCTGACCGCCCGCGCGAAACCTTTCTGTTTCATCTTCCTGCGTACGGACGAAATCTTCAGGTCCGTCAGCTTCCTTGAAGGCTGCATCAGCGTAACGGCCACGATGAACCCGGTGAGTTCATCCACGGCGAAAAGGGCCCTGTCGAGCAGGCTGTCCCTTGGGACGCCCAGGTAGGTGGCGTGAGATTTGATGGCATGGATGACGTCCGGCGGATATCCTCTTTCCGTCAGGATGCGGACGCCAACCATCGGGTGTTCATCGGGACCGGGGTGTTTTTCGTAATCGAAATCGTGCAGCAGCCCGGTGATGCCCCACAGGTCCTCGTCCTGCCCGAATTTGCGGGCATAGGCCCGCATTGCCGCTTCGACTGCCAGCATATGCTTGACAAGGTTCGGATTCCTTGTGTGTTCGCATAACAGCTGGAAGGCTTCATCCCTGCTCGGTAGTGACATCAGGGCTCCTGTTCTACGACATATGGCCGTTGCCCGGGATTTTCGTTTGATTTGACGGACGGTCTTTGCGGCGCTTTTGCAGCCGCGCGAAGACCGCCGGGAATTTTAAGACAGCTTCTTACAGATTGGCGCGTGTAAGCGTTTCATACAGCCTCCGGGTGGCCATGGAGTGACTGCGGCCCTTGCGCTGAAGGACGCCCAGCGTGCGTATCAGTGGCTTGCCGCGAAGCGGAAGCGCTCTGAGGGTGTCTTTGTATCGACCCTGTCGCAATGCGGATGAAGGCACCAGGGAGATCCCGATATCGACCTCCACGGCGTGGATCAGGGTCGCGATGTGGTCCAGTTCCATGACGGATCGGAGGGTCACGCCGTGTTTCCTGAAGTATCGGTCGACAGCCGTCCTGGTAGGGAATTCCGGTGTGAAGAGGATCAGCGGTTGTTCGGCCAGTTCGCCCGGGCTGACCTGCGTCTTCATGCCGAGCGGATTGGACACGGAGCAGATCACCACCATCGGGTCTTCCGCAAACGGGACCGCGTCGACGTTACGCTGAGAGCGGGGAAATGCGACGACCCCCAGGTCGATCTGGCCGCTTGCCACATTGTCGTAGATACTCCTTGCCTGAGCATACGACAGTCGCAGATTGACTCTGGGATGGGTCTTGATGTACGTTTTCAGAAACGGGGCCAGTTCCATCATGCCCACGCTGTAAATGGCGGAAAGTCGTACGGTGCCGGAAACCTCGCCGCTCAATGCCTGCAAGCGGTGCTGCATTTCATCGAAGCGCCGGACGATCTCCCGTGCATAGCCGTAGAAGATTTCGCCTTCCGCAGTAAGGGAAAGCCGTCTCTTCTCCCGTTGCACCAATTGGCGGCCCTGTCGCCTCTCGATGCTCTTGAGCTGCTGGCTCACAGCCGATTGGCTGACGTCGTTGAGCAGGGCGGTCTTGGAGAAGCTCTGGGTTTCTATGAGGTCACAAAAGACCTTCAGGCTTTCTGTCAGCACGGGATGGCTTCCAATCCGGCGTGGATGTGGTATCCCTGAAGTGAAGGAGATTTCGGGCGCCCGAACGGACGGTCATTCAGCGACGTCAATCGGTGAGTGACGAAGGGAAAACTATAAGATTCGCGAAAGCAAGTCAACAGAAAATCTATATGACCGAGCTGTGAACGCTGGAAATGGAGAAGGGTAAAATCGGACATCATCCGCGCCGGGAAGAGAACGCAGATCGGGGCAAGGGATCTGTCTAAATGCTTGCTATGTATTAATTTTCTTGTGTCATTCCGTCGACGGGGGTATATTTCGCGTTCCGCCTCAGCCGGTTCGGGCGGTACGAAGTGAGGGAGTCGCAACGGATATTGAGAAGCTGTTTTAAAATTCCTGGTGAGTCCCGAGCGCGCGCGAAAATGTGTCGGTCAAGGCGGTCAAAGGCGCCCATATTTGGGTATACGGGTGGGTTTGACCAACGCAGACCGACGCTTTTGCAGC
>JAAXHE010000015.1 GCA_012271065.1 Candidatus Latescibacterota bacterium | reverse complement strand
CTCTACGAAGGGGAAGAGGAAACCCTGCTCGCCTCCGAGGAGGTGGCGATCAGGAAGGTAATGCCTCAGGAAATCGAGACCGTGGACCCTTACGCGGGAGAAGTGCGGGTATGGCGAAACTAGACTCGGACCGCCAAAAGACGCACCGGTCGTACGCGATGGGCCTGCACGACGAGCCGCTGGCGAATCGGACGAACCGCGTCTTCTTTCGTGCCGAAGAGGGTGCGGAACTGGTGTACCCGGGATCGCTGAAGGTGGACTTCGGCAGGCGCGAGGAATTCGATGCGGCGCCCATGTCGATCAGGGAAGTGAACCGGAAGATCAGGCAACTGATGGAAGCCGGCTGCGGCCACGTCGTGGTACGGAATCCGAACGCCAAGCACTCGCTCGGTTCCGGAATTCTGAATCGGCTGAAACTGGATTTCGAAGGGTCTCTGGGGTATTTCGCCGTGGGTCTCATCGACGGGCCGAACGTGAGGATCAGGGGGCGCGTGGGCTGGTCGTGCGCGGAAAACATGATGGCGGGCGCCGTGGTCGTGGAGAAGAACGCGGGGTCCTCATTCGGCGCCGCGCTGCGGGGCGGCGACCTGGTCTGCAAGGGAGACGTCGGGGGACGTACCGGCATCAACATGAAGGGCGGAACCATCCTGGTGGCCGGGCGAACGGGAATGCTCTCCGGATTCATGATGCAGCGCGGGCGGATGATCGTCCTGGGAGACGCCGACGAAAATCTCGGCGATTCGATGTACGACGGCACGATCTACGTCGGCGGGAGCATAAAATCGCTGGGTGTGGACGCCGTTCGCGCGGAATTGACGGATCTCGAGGTCGCCTGGCTGAACCGCAAGCTGGGACTGTACGGCCTCGAGGCCCCGGACGGAGCGGGCAACCTGAAGAAAGTCGTCGCGGGCAGGCAGCTCTGGAATTACGACAACCTGGAACCGGCGGAGAAGAAGATGGTGCTTTGAGTGTCGCTGGCGGGCACTTCAGGAGGGATGAAATGGGCGACGTATTATCCGTGGGTATGGTAGGCGCCGGCGGGATTGCGCATTCTCATATGCGTGCGATCGCAGAGGTCGAAAACATCAGAACGGCGGCCGTGATGGATATCTTCGCGGATCCCGCGGAGGCGGCCGCGGCGGAATTCGGCGCCCGGGCGTATACCGACCTGGATGCGATGCTGGACGATCCGGAGGTCGAAGCGGTCCACGTGTGCACACCCCACAACCAGCACGGCGCGCAGGTGGTGGCCGCCGCGGAAGCCGGGAAACACGTCCTGGTGGAGAAGCCGATGGCGCTGACGCTCGAAGAGTGCGACCGGATGATCGCTGCGTGCGAAAGCGCGAATCGCGTCCTGATGGTCGGCCAGGTCATGCGCTACTATCCGGTCAGCCGCAAAGTGAAACAGCTCATCGCCGATGGCGTGATCGGACAGGTGGGTCACCTGCTCAGACGGCGGCTGGGGAACTTCAATCCCGCGCCCGCGCCGGGACAGGATACCCACTGGTACCTGGATCTGGAGGCCGGGGGTATCTGCGTGTTGTACTGTTTCGGACCGCACGAGTACGATATCCTGCACTGGTACATGGATTCGCCCGTCGTCAGGGTCTTCGCCCAGGGAACGGAGAGTACCGAGCGCTACCGCGGACAGAAGGACTCCTACACGGCCGTCATGAACCACGCCAACGGCGCGGTCAGCGTGCTGTCACAGTCCGTCGTCTGCCATTCCGGGTCGCACGACCAGTATATCATGGGAAGCCTGGGATCGATGTCGTTCACCCATGGGCGGCTGATGCTCAACGGCAGGGAGGTGGACGTCGGCGAGCCGGGAAACGGGATGCAGAATCAGATTCGCGAGTTCGCCGACTGCTGCCTGAAGGGAAAGACGCCCGATGCCAGCGGCCGGTCGGTGCGGCATACGATGGCTGTCATCGAAGCGGCCAGGCAGAGCGCGGAGCGGAACGAATCTGTCCTGGTCTCGGAATTCGACTGAAGAACGGCTCCCGCGCCGCCCCGGGACAGGACACGGGTCTGCTATGGACTTGAACACTGAGGTCCTCGACGCCGATGTAGCGTTCATTCCCCGGAAACTTAAAACGCCGCTCCTCCTGAGTTCCGGGCTGATTTCGGAGCTCACCGAAGCCCGTGCGGCGGTCACGGTCCGCGCGGCCGGGCGCGTAGGCAGGGGCAGGGGGTCGATCTATCTCAGCGACGTCTGGGCCTGGCCGGATGCTTCGCTGACGCATGAGTTTCGTGATGCGGCACTGCGCGGTTTCTGTGAGGACGTTGCGCGTGGACTGTACGCGCACTGCGGCGGCGAGCCCGGGCACCCGCTGACCCTGGGCCTGCGGCTTCACGAGTCGGTTGCAAGTGTTTCATCGCCTCCGGCCCTTGCCCGCGCGATGTGCGCCAGTCCGTTCGACGCCGCGATCCACGACGCGGTCGGCATCGCGACCGGACGCTCCGCATTCCGCTTCTACGCCGGGGCCGCGCCGTTCCCCGACGTGGACGGTCTCTTTTCGGTCGGCGGCGCATGCGCGGCGATTCAGCGTCTGTTTCATTCTCCCAATCCGAGCCTGCGTGCCTGGTGGGTCGTGGGAAGCGCCGACGACCTGGGCACAGATCTCGCTCAAGTCATCAGGGATCACGGGTATCGCGGCTTCAAGCTGAAGATTCCGGGGAAGGACAACGCCGCCGACGCGGCCAGGACCGTCGAGGTGTACCGCGCCCTTCGCGGGCACGGCGTCGACGACCCCGCATTGACGGCGGACAGCAATGAAGCCAATCCGGATGCGGAAAGCGTGCTTGACTATCTGCAGCGGCTCAGGGCCGAGGACAGCGAGGCCTTTCGGGCGCTGAGGTACCTGGAACAGCCCACGGGCCGGGATATCCTGCTGCATCCGCAGGACTGGCGGGCGGTGACCCGGCTCAAGCCGGTGTTTCTGGACGAGGGCCTCACCAGCCTGGAATTGTTACCGGAAGCGAAGAGCCAGGGATGGAACGGTCTTGCCCTGAAGACCTGCAAGGGACACAGTTTCGCACTTCTGGCAGCCGCGTGGGCGAGGGAAAACGGGATGCGTCTCGCGCTTCAGGATCTGACCAATCCCGGATTCGCGGCAATCCACGCCGCGCTCTTCGCGGCGCACGTGCCCATGGTCAACGGCGTGGAAATCAACTCCCCTCAATTTACGCCCGATGCCAACGCCGAATGGCTGCCGCGCCTGGCGGGTATTTTCGAGCCCGTGGACGGGATGCATCGAATAGACAACCCCCACGCCATGGGGTTGGGGTCCACGCTGTAATCTCAATTCGAAAAAAGACTACAGTCAAATCGGCCACAAAAAACACAGAAGGGACCGGCGCCAATCGGGGTATTAAGGTCGTTCATAAGGATGATATTTCCGTTCACGGCCAGTGACCTGGTGTATCCTGGTAATCCGCAGTTTAATCGCCTTTATCAGCTTGCGCATATACGATTTAACGTCCCCGAAAAACGACGAATCAAGGTTAACGGTCTGGGGTAGCTTCGTCCGGCTGACGGACATAGGCTCCCGGGAGGAGTGACGATGGATACCGAAAGTCTGGATTACCGTCTCACCATCGAGGAGAAGTCGAAGTTCGAGCGCGACGGGTTCTTGATGATCGAAGATGCGATTCCGCCCGAGCGGGTCTCCGCATTGAACCGCGTGGTCGACAGGGTGTACGAGACCTATCTTACGGATAACCGACTGGGTCCCGGTGAACGCATGAATTTGACGGACTTCGTGGGGCTCGACGACGAGTTTCTGGCATTGCTGGACTGGCCGGTCACGTTTCCCAAGGTATGGGGTATTCTCGGGTGGAATATCCAGCTTTACCACTCCCATCTGATCGTCACCCCGCCGGATCCGGCGGACAAACGGAGATATAGTGGTCGCCTGGGCCTGCACCAGGACAGCGGGCGCCTGAATATCGAACTGGATGCCACGCCCCGGCCGCGGGTCTCCCTCAAGGTCGCCTATTTTCTGACCGATACGACGGAGCCGGACCGCGGAAATTTCCATATTGTTCCCGGAAGCCACGTGAAAGACCGGCTGGACTTTCCGGACGACGGCGCGTCCGACCCGCCCGAAATGACCCCCGTTCTGGCTGCGGCGGGCACGGCGGTATTCTTCGATCGCCGCCTCTGGCACGCGGCCGGGAGGAATCATTCGGACGTGACGCGGAAAGTGCTGTTCTACGGGTACAGTTACCGCTGGCTCAGGCCCCGGGACAATATGACGGTTGACCATTGCATGGAGCGATGTGATCCGGTTCAGCGGCAGTTGCTCGGCGAAAGTACCGGGGGGATGGGATATACGTCGCCTACCGATGCGGACGTGCCGCTCAAGGGCTGGATCCGGGAACACGTTGGCGAGGAGGCCGTCGCGCCGTAGCGTATAGTCGCCTGAAAACGTCGTCCGGGCGCATCGGTGGAGAAAGGGCCCCGCTTCGGAGCGGGGCTTGTAATCTGCGAAGAAGGAGATCGAAGATGACTGGAGACCTCGCGATTCTTGGTGGCGAAAAAGCGATTACGGCCGATAGCGGGGAGCAGTGGCGTCGACCCGTGGAGGCGGAAAAAGCCGCGGTCTGCGCCCTGATCGACGAGGGCTATCTCTCCGGATCGGGATCGGGGGTTCCGAAGGAATTCGAGGAACGGTTCGCGGAGTACATCGGTTGCAAGTACGTTCTCACAACCAGCCACGGGCATACCGCGCTCGCCAGTGGATTCTTCGCGGCGGGCCTGGGCGCGGGCGATGAATTCATCACACCGTCAGTCGGTTATATTGGCAGCTACGCCGGCGCGCTGCATATGGGTGCGACACCCGTGTTCTGCGAGATCGATCCGGAGACGCTGTTGATGGACCCGGACGACGCGGCGCAGCGGATCACGGACAGGACCCGTGTGCTCTCGCCGATTCACTCCTGCGGCCGGGTGTGCGATATGGACCGGCTGCTGGCCCTGGCTGATGACCGCGGGCTGGTGGTCGTGGAAGACGCGGCTCACGCGCACGGCAGCGAGTGGGACGGGGTGAAAATCGGCAATCTGGGGCATATCGCGTGCTTCAGTATGCAGGGTTCCACGCCAGGGGGCAAGCCGGTAGCGGGCGGCGAGGCGGGCATCGTGGCGACGAACGACCGCGAGTTGTACGAGCGCGCGTTGATTTACTGCCACCTGCACCGGCCGGGCGCGGTGCAGGAGCTCACGAACCCGGTTTACCGCGAGCTGGAACCGCAGCTTCTCGGATGGAAATGGCGGCCGCATCCGCTGGCCATGGCAATCGGCCTGGTCTCCCTTGAGCACCTTCCCGAACGGATGGACCGGTTTGAAGCCAACCGGGAGGCCCTGTTTCGAAAGATCGAGGGACTGCCGGGAATCCGGCCTGTCTGCAACTACAGGAAAGCCAGGGGTGTGGAACTCTACGGAGGGATCAGGTTCATCTACGAGCCGGAAGCGCTGGGCGGATTGCCTGCGGCCCGGTTCGTGGCGGCTATGAGGGCCGAGGGCGCGTCCCTGAACGGCCCGGGCGTGGGCCACATGGAACATCTTCGGTCCATCTATACAAAGGATCTTCCCGGGCTCTGGGGAGCGGGTCACGACGGACCGGCAAATGTGCCTCTGCCCCGCTATCGCGAGGGAGATTTCCCGGTTTCGGAAGCCATCCGCGGGCGGGTGTTGTCCTATCCGGGGCATATCCAGGCCGCGGACGGGGTCATCGATCAGTTCGCGGCGGCGTTCAGGAAGGTCGTGCTTCAACATCAGCAGCTTTTATAGCCGTCCGTCGGAAGCGTCGATCTGCAGGCGGGAGCGGGCGTCGACCGGATGGGCTTTTTCAACGAGCTGACAGGGAGAGTGCGTTGGCCGAACCCGTGGCGTTTCGATCACCCCTGGAGGTGCGGCTCGCGTGCCGCCGCAATGCGCTGAAGACAGTGGCATCGCGCGCGCTATCGGGTTACCTGTGCGTGAATGTGGTTATGATGGACGAGGCGTTCGCCGTGGAGTTTGAAGGATTCTGCAGGGCGAACCCGAAGCCGTGTCCGCTGCTGGCCGTGATGCCCGCGGGCCGGACGGATTGTCCGGAATTTGCGCGCGGGCTCGACATTCGCACCGACCTGGGTTCGTACGACGTGATCCGGGAGGGCGTGGTTGTCGAGCAGCGACGGGACGTGGTTTCCCTCTATTCAGGCGACACGGTCACGTTTCTGATCGGTTCCAGCGTGTCATTCGACGGCCTCCTGGTCGAAAAGGGATACGAACCCGCGTTCGGTCCGTGTATTCAGCTGACCGACCTGGACTGCGAACCGGCGGGAAGGTTTCGGAGCAAAATGGCGGTAACGATGCGGAGCTTTCTCCCCGATCGTGGCGACGCCGTATGGGAATACACAAGTCATTTTCCGGCGTGCCATGGGGCGCCTCTTGGCAGGAATAACGGCCGGGAACTGGGTATTCCGGACCTGAATGCGACGATTTCAGGGAATCCGATAGAGGTTCCGCAGGGCACCGACCGCCTCTACTGGGCCTGCGGCGTGACGCCCAGCCTGGCGGCACAGCGGGCCCGGCTGCCATTCGCCCTTTCCTACACGCCCGGCCACGCGCTGATCACGGACATTCCAACCGAGAGTCTATATAGAGCGTGAGACGGGAGCGGGTAGAGGACCACACCCCGCCCACCACCTGGTGAGAAGGAAGACGGGAGAGGGTAGAGATCGCATGCCGAAAAGGGGTTCTTCTCATGCCGCAGGCAAGACGGAGGAACATATCGGCAAGGGCATCTTCTCCCGGCTCACCTCTACCGTCTATCCGCATTTCTTCTACCGTCTCACGTCTCCCCGCTCTTCGGCAATCCTCTCAAGTTTGCCTCCTGTTAGAGTGGTCAGGTAGAATCTGATGCTATACGTTGAAGATGTCCCGGAGGACATGGCGTGAGCAAGTCCAACTGGCTGGATGCGGCAACGGCAACCTCGCCGGCGTGCAGGAACTTCCTGGCGGATACGCCCGCTGCAATCCTCCCGCTGGGCGCGACCGAACAACACGGCCCCCACCTGCCGCAGAACACGGATACCGTGCTCGCGGAGGCGCTGGCTGCAGAGGTCGCGAAACAGAGTTCCGGCCTCCTTCTGCCTTCGGTCCAGGTGGGGTACTCCTGGAGCTGGCGCGACTATCCGGGCACGCTCACGTTCTCGTTCGACACATTTCGCGAGGTCGTGAAGGACCTGGCGCGCAGCGTGCACCGGGGTGGCTGCCGCGCACTGATGACGCTTTCGGGACACGGCGCGAACCCGGGCCCGCTGAAGATGACCGCCAGGGAACTCGTCGACGAGTTGGACCTGAGGGTATTGAATGTCTTCTATCCTGGCCTGGATGAAGTGATGGCCGATGCGGAGTCGCCGCAATGGGCGCCGATGAACTTTCACGCGGAGGAATTTGAAACTTCATTGATGCTCTACCTGAAGCCCGACCAGGTCAGGATGGACAGGGCCGTACGGGAGTACCCGCCGCGGTCTACCGATTACGAGATGTCCACGCTGGCCCTGGGCAGCCTGTCCCGATCGGGGGTGTTCGGCGATGCCACGGTCGCTTCCGCCGAAAAGGGCGAGCGCTGGTTTCACGCGTGCGTGGCGCGCATGGCTCGGGTGTGGACGGAATTCCTGTCCGTGCCGGATGACGGGTAGGGGGGCGGGATGGGAACGGTGATGACGGTTCGGGGCGTGATCGACGGAGAAGACCTGGGCGTTGTGGATTACCACGAGCACCTCTACTTCGACGCCCCTGACTGGCTGCTGAGAGAAGATCGGGATTTCCGGTTGAACTGCGTGGAGCGGTCCGCCGAGGAGCTTCGATCCTGGGCGCGCGCGGGCGGCAGGACCCTGATCGAGATGTCGGCGATCGACTTCGGCCGGAATGTCCGGCAGGTGGTCAGGATAGCTGATCTGGTACCTGACGTGCACGTGGTTGTCGTCACGGGATACAACAAGCCCTATTTCTGTGACCGCGCGATCCTGAAGCAGGATGAAGACGCAATGGTCCGGAATTGTATCCGGGATATCGAGACAGGCATCGACGGCACCGGCGTGAAGGCCGGCATCGTCAAGGGAGGCAGCGGATACAATACGTTTCAGGAGGCCGACAGGAAGCTCATGCGCATCGCGGCGAAGGTGCATGTGGAAACGGGCGTGCCCGTGATGACCCACACGGAAGCCGGTACGATGGGCTACGACCAGGTTTCGCTCCTTGACGCGCAGGGCGTGCCGCCGGGCCGGGTATGTCTGAGCCACATGGACCGGAATCCGGATTTCTGGGAGCACAGGCGAATTGCTGAAACCGGCGCCTATCTGGGTTACGACTGCCCGGGCAAAGTGAAGTACGGACCGGACGAAATGCGCATTGACGTGCTGAAGCGGATGATCGACGCGGGACGGGGCGACCGCATTCTGCTGGGCAACGATCTGGGACGGCCGAGTTATTGGCGAAGCTACGGTGGCGGTCCCGGCCTGGACTTCGTGCTGACCCGGTTCGTGCCCCGGCTTCGGGAAGAGGGCGTATCCGACGCCGCGATCCAGGACTTGCTGGAGAACAACCCGCGGCGTTTTCTGGCCGGGGAATGACGCCACCATTTGCGATCGGTCCGGGCTATGCCACTGGTAATCGGAATTGACCTGGGGACGTCCAGCACGAAGACGATTGCACTGGATGAAAGCGGCGTCGTATTAGCAACTGCCAGTGCGAGTTACGCAATGCAGACGCCGCACCCGGGATGGGTGGAGCAGGACGCGGGCGACTGGTGGACGGCGATCTGCAAGACAACCCGGGCGGTTGCGGCCGAACTGTCGGCGCAGGGACGGTCCGTGGATGAAATCCGGGGTGTTTCGCTGTCCGGACATATGAACGGGGCCGTTTTCGTGGACGGCGCCGGCAACCCGTTACGGGCGCCCATTCTCTGGCTCGACCGTCGTTCGCAGGCCGAATGCGACTCGGCGAACGCGCACGCGGCCGAACTGCTGCGGACCCGGGCCATGCACGTGATGAATCCCATCAACACGCTGGCCAAGGTGTTGTGGGTCCGCGCTCACGAGGGGGAAGTTTACGAAAATGCGCGGTATGTGCTGATCCCGAAGGACTGGGTGCGATTCCGGATGACGGGTACGTTCGGTACTGACGTATCGGACGCATCGGTGTCCGCGGCCGCGGATGTCCGGGCGAGGGAATGGAGCGGTGAGATACTTGACGCGCTGGAGGTGCGCCGCGATCTTTTTCCCGATATCTCGGAGTCTCCGGAGGTGATCGGAGCGTTGACCGGCGCGGCTTCCCGTGAGATGGGGCTGGCAGCGAACACACCCGTCTGCGCCGGCGGCGGCGATGTTGCCTGTCTCGCAGTCGGTAGCGGGGTTATCAGACCCGGCGTCGTAAACGTGGGCATCGGCACGGCGGGGCACGCACTCGCGTTCGCGGAGAGATTGGATCCCGCGGCTTATAACAGACTCTGGCCGATGTGTCACTCTGTTCCGGGCGCCTTCTTCTGGCTGGGGTGTTCATATACGTGCGGGGCGAGTCTGGCGTGGTTGAGTCGACAAATGGGAGAAGACGTCGCTTCTCTGGCCCGGCAGGCGGAAGATGCGCCCGCGGGCAGCGAAGGGCTGTTCTTTCTTCCCTGGCTGGAGGGGGCGGCAACGCCCCACCCTGATACGCGCGCCCGGGGCGGATGGGTCGGGCTGACCCTGCGCCATACGAAAGCGCACCTGGTCCGCTCGCTGATGGAGGGCGTGGCGTTCGACCTGAGACGATCCCTGGAGTGTTTCGAGGACATCGGGCTGCCAGTCGAGGACCTGCGAATAGGCGAGGGCGGCGCGAGGTCCGCCCTATGGCGTCAGATCCAGGTCGACGTGTTCGGACGTGACGCACGGGTCCTGGAAGTGCAGGATGCGTCGGCGCTGGGCGCGGCCCTGATCGCCGGCGTTGGCGTGGGTGTATTTCCCGATTTTGAAACAGCCTGCGAACGCTCGGTGGGTCTGGGCGAAGCCGTCCGGTGCGGCGGGAAGCGCGCGATCCGTTACGAGACGCAGTTTCAGCGGTACCGCGGCCTGTATCCGAGCCTGAAGGGCTGGTTTAACGAGAACACGACAACGGCGCCATAGTCCGCTATTCATACCTGGATGCGGACACACTAAAACCCGGTTTTCATACTTGCAGCTTCGATGAGGAGCTCACGCAATGGATAAGATTTTTGAGCGACCCTACAGACCCTTGAACGTCGACAATTCGTGGATCGAGTCCTTTCCGCTGAAGGCCATGGCCCGACAGCTCATGGACGAAGATGCGTTTGCCGAATCAGGTCGGAACGCGCTGACGCTGGTTCGCGGGAATGAGATGACCGTGGTCCTTACCGTAATAAGGGCGGGGACGGCTTTGCACGAACACCGTGCCCCGGGCCCGGCGACCGTGATTCCGCTGAGCGGGAACATCCGGATGTCGGGTGGTCATGAGAAAATGCCCCTGGAACCCGGATCGGCGGTTTCGTTCACGCCGGACGTCCTTCACGCGGTGGAGGCCGTCGAAGACAGCGCGTTCCTCATCGTGATCGGCGGCAGATAGGCGGCGCGGGCTGCAATTTAAGGGAGATTTCCTGATATGGAAACGCTGAGCGACGAGCAGGTTGCCTTTTTTCGTGAAAACGGATACATCCGCCTCGAAGGTATGTTCTCTCCCGGGGAAATCCGGGAGATGGGCGACGAACTGGACTATATCATGAAGGAGTTCGCGAACTGGGATTCCGCCTGGAAGGGGCCCTGGCGGAAGGAGTATATGGACGATGAGGAGGATGCGTTGGCAACGCTGGTGGCCATCCATGAGTTGCAGCACTATTCCGCGGCCTGGTCCCGCGCGATCACGAAACGGGACCTGGGCGCCGCGGTCGGCGACCTCCTGGGATCCGATGCCGTTGAACTGCATCATGTCACACTGCACGCGAAGCCGCCGGACAAGGGGGCGCCGTTTCCCATGCACCAGGACTTGCCGTTTTTCCCGCACGAAGACGGAAGATACACGGATTGCCTGGTGCACCTGGACGACGCCGACGAAACCAGCGGATGCATCAAGTTCCTCAAGGGATCGCACCGGCTCGGAAAGCTGAAGCATATCACGGGCGCCGGTACCGCGCCCCACCTGCCCACGGACCGGTACCGGCTCCAGGATGCCGTTTCGGTTCCGGCCAGGGCCGGCGACGTTGTCCTGTTCTACCTCTGGACCATCCACGGGTCGGCCGTGAATCACAGCGGAAACTGGCGTCGCCTGGTACGGCTCGGTTTCAGAGATCCCCGCAACCGGCAGGAAGGCGGGCAGGGCATGGGGCGGCCCGGCTTTATGGTGAAGGGCGTCCGGCCCAAACTGGATGACGTGGACGTGGACGTCTACGGCAACTGGGCGCAATACCGCGCCGCAAGCAGCGGCTAGTGTACTGTCCCGAAAATAAGTTGCCTGAATTCGACCGGCGACGGTTTTCGGGTCGCCACCTGATGCTTTTTCCCACGCTGTATTACCCGATTCCGTCCGGAAGGGTCGTATGGATGCGCCTGAGGTACTGCTGGAGTCCCGCCGGTCCGATCAGGACGGGGTCTCGTTTTCTTTTTCCGGATGCGTCGGTCAGGTCGCTGCCGCTTGTCCCGGCGAGGTGAACGCCGCGCTCGAGGAAGTGGAACGAGCCGTATCCCGCGGCCTGCACGCCGCGGGATTCATTGCGTACGAAGCGGCGTCCGGACTGGATCCCGCGTTGAAGACCCGTTCGCCCGGCTCAGCGCCCCTCGTCTGGTTCGGATTGTTCGAACGCCGGGCTGAACCGGCGGCGGGCCGTTTCTGCGCAGGTCGGACTTACTCGCTTTCGGCGTGGCGACCGTCCGTCGCAAGCACGGAGTACGCAGATGCGGTGGCCGGGATTCGCGAATACATCGCCGCCGGCGATACGTATCAGGTCAATTACTCCTATCGGTTGCGGGCGGACTTCGAGGGCGACGCCGGAGCCCTCTACAGCGACCTTCGCCGGTCGCAGCGGACGGCGTATTCAGCCTTCGTGGACACAGGACGCTTTAAGGTTCTGTCCGTTTCTCCCGAACTGTTTTTCCGATTGAAATCGGGTGAATTGAGCGCCCGGCCGATGAAGGGGACGCGGCGTAGAGGGCGATGGCCCGAGGAAGACCGGATGCAGGCCTGCGCTTTGAGAAACTCGCCGAAAGATCGTGCGGAGAATGTCATGATCGTGGACATGCTCCGGAATGACCTGGGGCGGGTGTCGGAGACCGGCAGTGTGCGCACGCCGGTATTGTGGGACGTGGAGCGGTATGAGACCGTGCTTCAGATGACCTCCACCGTCCGGTCCCGTCTCCGCAGCGGAGTCGGGGTTTCCGACATACTCAGAGCGGCATTTCCATGCGGCTCCGTAACCGGCGCGCCGAAGGTGCGGACCATGGAGATCATCTCGGAGCTGGAGGACTCTCCGCGCGGAGTCTATACGGGCAGCATCGGATACATATCGCCCGGCCCCGAGGCGCAGTTCAATGTCGCCATCCGTACGGTTACGGTCGACCGGGAGACGGCGATTGCGGAGTTCGGCGTGGGCAGCGGCGTGACCCACGATTCCAGCTCCGAAACCGAGTACGAGGAATGCAGGACCAAGGCGCGCTTCCTGGCGGATTCACGTATAATCCGTCCGGGTTCGGCGAACGGACGCGCATTATATAGTCAACCCGGTCAGCGAGTGGACGCGCCCGGATGATGAGCAGTCCGTTGAGAAAGTCGCTCTGCAGGCGAGGCAGAGCCATTGTGGCCGAAGACAAGGCGCGCAACCGAGTCCCATCCTGCGATTCGGCGAGGGCGCGCAACGCAGTATTTCGACCGCAAGGGCCGGCCGCAGCCCGGATGGAC
>JAAXHE010000366.1:7878-40752 GCA_012271065.1 Candidatus Latescibacterota bacterium | reverse complement strand
CTGATTTATTTCACATTGAGGCTAACCCTACGGGGCCACCCAACCCACCATCTCGTCGGTCGATTGTATTGGTGCAAGTGAATGGGTCCAGAACCGCACATTCTTGAGATCGGGCGAATCTTTGAGTACACCCTTTAGCCAAATTAGACTGGGATCCTCAGACGTGTAGTAGATGGCGCTCCCAAACACTCACGTCCGTTCGGACCAGTGTGATAATACGCCTTGTAAATTATCCTCCAGACGAGACCACCCGATCGTTCGCCAGTGCCGCGGCATAGGAAATCGCCGCATGGACGGCTTCTCGTGAAACCGAAGGGTAACTCTTCGATATCTCATCGGGATCCACGGTGATGTGGTCGCGCCAATCCATGGTGTTTCTCCCTGACGTTTCTCCTGCGTGCTGGGAGTCGCCCTTGGCGAACTTTGTCGTGCCACACAAATATCCTGCCAACCGCTTCACCATACCCTGAAAACGCAGGCGTGTGCATTCTTTTGTAGTATCGGACGATCCGACGGTTCCCTCAATCAGCGGGGACCATGTCGGGCGCCTTGCGCGCGAAGGTGTCGATGGGCGGGAGGTTGCGGTCCGGGCCGAGTTCGAGCTGGCGGGGACCGACCAGGATCTCCAGGTTGTCTCGCATTTCGGCTATGTCCAGGTAGGCGGTGGAGGCTTCGACTTCGCCTAGGTCCAGGGTGTTCTTAATCCAGAGTACCCGTGCGTCCTCCGGCTCGATGAGTCCAATGGACTCGAGCCCGATCTGCAGAACCTCCTCGTCCGTGGGAAAATGCATGGGGATGGAGGCGGCCGGGGGGTGCTGCCCGGTAATGGCGTTGATGTTCATTGCGTGATAGTCGATTTTCTCAATCAGCCGGTCCGTGGTGAATTCGGCCATGCCCACGCCCACGGCGTTGCCGTGGGTTTTTTCCGTGAGGTCCCGGACGAAGATCCGCAGCACGTTGGGCGTCTCTCCGTCCATCGCGCGGCGTTCGTTGCGCTTGCGTCCCACCACGTTGGTATCGATGCCGGAGCCGCTGATGTCTTTACCCATCTCGTCGATGATCAGCAGGTCCACCTCGTCGAACGGCAGCCGGGGGCACCAGGCCTTGGCTTTGACCAGAAGCTCCTTTTCCGCGCTTTCGAAATCCCGCGCGGGCACCGCGGCAATCTGCGCGGTTTCGTCGTAGCCGTTTTCAAGCAGGGCGACGCCGAACGTAATCGGCATCTTCTCCCGCACCGTCTTACCTACAACGCGCACGATCTTGTCGAACGAGTGATGAATAATGGCGCGGTGGTAGATCGTCGCGCCCTTGTGCTTGCCCAGGCCGATGAGCATCATCTTCATCAGGCCGCTCTCGATCTCACCCACGAAGCCCGTGTGGGGCTTGACGCGGTTGACGACGACCACGTGGTCGGCCTCGGAGGCGCATTTGTCGAAATAGACGGGCATGCCGAAATCGGTGACGCCGATTTCGATCACGTTCATCGAGGATCTGACGGGGGCGCCGACCGCCGCTTCGGTGATGCCGTATTCGGCGAGAATTCCGGCCTGACCCTCGGCAGTGCCGCCGCCGTGGCTGCCCATGGCTGGAACGATAAAGGGGCTGGCGCCCAGCGCGACCATTTCTTCGACAATTGTCGCTATGACCGTGTCCAGGTTGGCGATACCTCTGGATCCGGCGGCGATCGCAACCGTGTGACCGGGCTTGATGGTTTCGCCGGGACTGAGATTCAGGATCTCACGCCGGGTGGCGCCGGGAATATCGTCGACGCGCGGCGCGTCGAAGCGCTGGCGGATCCGAAACATGTGGGGGTATTGCATTTGGGGCCTCCGGTCGTAGTGAACGAAAGTCGGAATTCGGGTCTTGCATCAAGAGCCGTGCGAATGATGTTGGGATCCGAAGGATAATCACATGGCGGCTTCGTAGAGCGCGATGATGTCCTTAAGTGTGGTGTGGCGCGGGTTGATCTGGATATTTCCGCTCTTCATCGCGTCTTCCGCCAGCACGGAAATACCTTCGGGCGGAACGCCCACTTCGGTGAGCGTGTCGGGAATGCCCACGTCGGCAGCCAGGGATTGCACCGTATCCACGGCAACGTCGGCGGCTTCCACGGGGGACAGGCCTTCGATATTCTCACCCAGCGCGACGGCGATGTCGGCGAAGCGCTCCGGGCACGCGACTTTGTTGAAGTCCATCACCCGTGTGAGCAGGATGGCGTTGGCGACGCCGTGAGGGACACCGTAATGGCCGCCCACGGCGTGTGACATCGCGTGCACGTTGCCAAGACGCGTCTGCGAGAAGGCGATGCCCGCCATATTGCTCGCGAGCAGCATCTGTTCGGTGGCTTCGTAATTGTGGTTGCTTGAAGCGGCCTGCCGCAGGTTCCGTGCAGTCAGCCGGATGGCGTGCAGCGCCAGGCCGTCGGCAATCGGGTTGGAGGCGCGTGCGACGTAGGATTCCACAGCGTGAGTGAGCGCGTCCATTCCGGTTGCGGCGGCGATGGGCATGGGCAGGCCGACGGCTACATTGGCATCCAGAATGCCCACGTCGGGAATGACGTGCGGACCGCCCACCGCGGCCTTGAAATGGTTGTCGTCCGTGACGACGGCGAAAGGGGTGACTTCGCTGGCGGTGCCGTAGGTGGTGGGCACGCACAACAGGAAGGGCGCCCGTTTCCGGTCCTGCAGGAGACCGAAGTGGTCTTCGATTCGGCCCCCGTTTTCGGCCAGTACCCCGGCGCACTTGGCGGTGTCCATCGAAGAGCCACCGCCGATGGCCAGGAGCCAGTCACAACCTGCTGATTCGTAAAGATCGAAACAGGCCTGAACGACGTGGGCCGGAGGGTTTTCTTCCACGCCGTCGTAAACCGCAAACGGGATCCCTGCGGCCTCGAGGACGCCCGTGGCCTGCTGGGCCACACCGGCCTTGACGAGTCCCTTATCGGTAACGACGAGGGCCTTTTTTTCTGTTCGTTCCGAGAGAATCCCAGGGATTTCCGAAACGCTCCCGCGGCCGGCGAAAAGACGCGTGGGGGAATGGAAGGTGAAGCCGTTTTGGTCCGTCACGTCAAGTACTCCCGAAAGTGCGATGGAACCCGGAACTGTCGTGTCTAATTTAGGCGTTACGCCAATTGCGGACAAGCAGATTCAGGAATCAGCGTCAGGATAGGCATAAAGGCGGGGAGACGTAAGAAGGTAGACGGTAGAAGAAATCCTTGCCCGGTATGTTATTGCTTCTGGCCTCCGGCACGAGAAGAAACTTTACAGGGCAGGCAATCTCTCCCCTCTCCCGTCTTCCGTCTACTCACGAAAGACGGCAAGGAACCAGGGGAGGTCAGGGGATGGTTGGGTTCCCTGGAAAGGACAACTGATCCAAGTCAGAAGATCTTGCCGATTTCATCCCGGTCGAATTCGGGAAGGTCGCGGTCGGTATCGTTAATGCGGAGCTTGAGCCCGAATTCGGGTGGCTCCACACGGGCGACGATCTCGCAGGGGATGCCCGCGGCTTGGATGGCGTCGCGGACCCGGTCGGCGTTTTCCGTCGCCACGCCGATCAACAGCGCGCCCGATGAGATGACGCCCAGCGGATCGAGCTGGAACGCATCGCAGAGGAGGCGCGTTTCTTCCGAGGCGAAAAGCGCATCCGCTTCCACGGAGAGCCCGCAGTCCGAAGCAGCGGCCAGTTCCCGTAGCGCCGTGGCAACGCCGCCCTCCGTGGGATCGTGCATCGCGTGCACCGGCGCGGTTTCGCAGGCGATGCGCGCCTCCTCGAGAATACTGATCCCCGGAGTATGCAGGTATTCGCGTGCTGTTTTCAGGAGGGCGGCATCGAAGCCCCGGTCGCGGAGTTCGGCTTCCTTTTCCCTCGCCAGAATGGCCGTGGCTTCGATCCCCAGCCCCCTGGTCAGCAGAATACGGTCGCCCGCCTGCAGGCCGCTGGACCGGACGAGGCGCTCTCGGGAGACTTCGCCGAGCATCTGGCCGACGACGATCGGCCGATCCAGGCCCGCGGTGATTTCAGTGTGGCCGCCGCACAGAGAGACACCGATTTTACCCGCGGCATGTTGGAGCGAGTCGAAGATGGTCCGAACCAGCGTTTCGCTCGTCCGGCCTTCGGGGAGGAGCAGGGTGGCCAGGAACCAGCGGGGAACGGCCCCCATCGTCGCGATATCGTTGGCGTTGACGTGGACCGCGTAGTGGCCGATTTCGTCCGTGGCAAAGGTGATGGGGTCGGTCTTTACCACCAGACAGGCGCCGCCAAAGTCAATAACGGCAGCGTCCTCGCCCACTTGCGGCCCGACCAGGATGCGCTCGTCTTCGGCGGTACATTCGCGCAGCAGGCCGGAGAGCATGTCCAGCGGAAGTTTGCCGGGTGGCAGGAAGGCACACATAGCCGTGAGTTTAACCTTGATTCGCAATTATTCGGGGACGTTAATTCGAAAAAGTGCGGGTTGATAAAGGCGATTAGACTGCGGATTAACAGGATAAACCAGGTCACCGGACGTGAACTGAAAGAACGTCCTTCTGGACGACCTTTGCTCCCCGTTTCAGGTGTTCTCGTCGCGTCGCCGCGTTGCTGTTTTTTCGAATCGGGGTTAATGGGATGACAGGAAACAGGGGCGCTCGATCCTTCGGAAATTACGATAGGTCAATTGCGGGGGGATGTCAACCACTTTGGGCGTTCATGTCGCGATCCGCAGTCGGTTGGATCACAGGCGCCTGGAACGGATAATTCTTTTCCGTGTGTCCAGTAAACGTGGTCCAGACCCGCATCGGGTTCAGGATTCAAAGCAGGATCGAAGCTCGGACGTCCGGGGATCGTCGCAGAGGGGCATCGCGAGGATTCGTCGCAGTTGCTCCAGGCGCGCCTCGGGGTTCCGCCACCTGTCCAGCAGCGGATGCCGGGGATCGGGCAGGGCTTCGAGTAGAGATTGCGCGGCCAGGAGGTGAAAGACGAAATGGTGTCCATCCAGCAGGGCCGAAATCTGTTCGGGTGGCTCCTCGCGGTATTTCGATGCAAGCGCGGCATATCGCCCGGTCAGAGCAGGCGTCAGCACGCTGACGACCTCGCCGTCGGGTCGCCCGGCGCCGTGTGATGTTGTGTATTGTGTGAGCCGGCGTTCGGGCCAGTCCCAGCCGACCTTGGAGAATTCAATGAAACGGAGCGATCGCATGGCCGGGTTGATGACGATGTTGCGTGCGTGGTAGTCGGTTGGACCGGGTAGCGGCACTGCCTGTTCGAGGATTCGGAGAAGCCCGGTGAGCCGATCTGTCATTGCAGGCAAACGCTTTCGACTCACGGATAGAGAAAGCCGTTCGGCGAGGCTGGTCAGGGATCCGGCGAGATTTCGGGTTGTTCGCCGCCACGTCCGGCGCAGGTCCTGCGGGTAACACCCCTGAAAGGTACGCGGGGCGAAATCGTCGACATGTTCGTGAAACGTGGATTGAATCCGGGCAAAGCCGTCAACGACCAGACGGCCGTAGGCTCCCGCAGCCCCGTCCTGGCAGGCGTCGTCGAGCGTGTGGTCGCCGCACCACTCGAAAAAGACCAGGTCGTGGTCACTATCGGCAGCGTAAAGCCTCGGCACAGGCGCCCCGGAAAGGCGTGCGTGCGCGAGCTGTTCAACGGCCAGCAGGTCGTAAGGTTCTCCGCGTGCGAGGGGAGCGAAAGCGTGTTGTTTGGCAACGAGGAATGAACCGTCGACGAGGGCGACTATCCAGACGTTAGGGTGACCGGGGATGGGTCGGACATCTTCAACCGGGGACCCGCCGCCCGGGGTGGTGGGAGCGATCCGCCTGATGGCCTCGATCGTCGGTTCGGAGGAAGGCGCGCGCATGGATCGTGGACGTGGCACTACTTCTCATGCATCTGCCGCTTTCGCAGCGTGAGGAATTCCGGGGCTTCTCTAATGCAGGAAACCAGGACGCCGAGGGAGCGCCTGAATGCGTTGAATCCGGTCCGGCGGATCTCGGCGGCGGCATCTCCAACGGTGTCGTAGCCGTCGTCCGTGGAGCCGAGACGCTCCCAGTTCCTGAAGAGCCGGCCCCACTCGCTTTCCAAAACGTCCCGCATTCGTTTTCGGGCCAGAAACGGATACCAGAAGGTGTCGTGGTAGAGGACGCTGGCCAGGTAGGACCACGGCGCAAGGAAGGTCTTGAGAGACCACTCGACAGGCTTCTTGAGTGGTCCCCAATAGATCTTGTGCTGCATTCGGGATGCGAATGTCATTTTGCGGAAGGGACCCGCGAATTGCCAGTTTTCTTCGGCCGCGGAGGTATCACCCAAAATCCGAATCTCGCGCGGGTCGCCGCAACCCAGGCCCATGTCGTGGGCGAGCCGGATGTATTTGATGGATAGCGGATCCATCCCCATCATCCTGGCGGCAACCGCATCGATGGCGACCTGGTCGGCGCTCGCAAGGATGACGTTTTTGGTATAGGGTATCATGCATCGGGGACCGGGCCCGTCTCCGGCGAAAGTCCCGTCCATCACCGCGAATACGCCGGGATGGATTTCCTTCTGAATCATCAGCAGGTCCACGAGGGTCTCGTGGATAACCGGATGTGTCCAGTGGCGTCGTTCGTTGAGGAGGCCGCCGAAGGCATTTTTCATTGCTCCGGTTGTGGTGGTAAAGACGTGCGTCTTTACAGTGGGCAGGTGGACGATGTTTTCCCCGATCAGGCGGCGGGGAATATGGAAGCCGTCGGGGTAGACCTGGTTCAGGCACAGGAACCCGTCCGCGAGATTGCCCACCGCATCGCGTATGTGGATCCACTCCTCGCCTTCGTAGAGGTGGATGTTCCGCAGGCCGTGGGCGTTGACAACGTGGACCTGCTTGTTCTCCCGCTCACCCAGCCGGGCGTCGATGACGACCGTTCGGTTGTGGCAGGCGTGGATCAGGTCTTTGCGATAGCCGTCCCTTGCCATCGCGCGGATAACGCCTTCGAGCTGCCACGGCGTCGTGGAACTGCCCGGATAGAAAAAGTGCCATGAAATATTGACCTTGAGGGCGGTGTCGAGCTTCCTGTCCAGGACGTCCTGGTACCCCGCCAGGTTCAAGAGCCTGTGATAGTCTCTCAAGACCGTTTCAGGTCTGGTTTTCAGAATAGCTACCCGGCTCTGCATAATGAGCGCTTTCGAGCGTTGGCGACCTGGGGATCGGCGTAGTAATGTCGGGTTTATTTGAAATAGAGCAGGGTAAAGACGGCAAGAAACCAGAGGCCGCCGTTGATCATCAGCGACGGGTCGCCCAGAATGGTTGAGGATGGATTACCGCCCTGGTTCTTGGCATAGACCAGATAGAGATAGCGCAGAAGCCCGTAGATCACGAAGGGAATGGTGAGATTGAGATGCGGCGTTCCGAGTTTCTGTGCGACGTCGGGTGACATGGTGTAGAGCGCGTACGAGACGAGAGCGCCGGCCGTGACGACGGCGATCATCTGGTCCAGGAACCGCGGCGTGTATTCATCCAGAATGCGCCGGTGTTCAGCCGCGCCGGCTTCCAGGAGGATCAGTTCCTGCCGGCGTTTGACGAAACCCATGAAGAGCGCCAGCAACACGGTGCAGAGGATGAGCCACGAGGAAATCTCCACGTTGATGACCAGCGCGCCCGCGATGGCTCGCAGCAGGTATCCGGAGGCAATGATCATCACGTCCAGGATGACAACGTGCTTCAAATGGAGCGAATAGGCGACGTTCATCAGCCCGTAGGCCAGCAGAACCCATCCGAAGGGGATGCTCAGCAGAAAAGCCAGCGGAAGCACGCAGAGGGCGATAACGATGGAGGCGGTCGTCGCTGCGCCAGGGCTCAACTGGCCGGAGGCTATCGGCCGGTTGCGCTTCTCGGGGTGACGGCGATCGGACTCGACGTCTCGAATGTCGTTCAGGAGGTAGACCGCGCTCGACATGAGGCAGAAGAGGACGAACGCGCCGCCGCTGCGCAACAGGTAGCGCCCTTCAAGCAGGTGTGCCGAAAAGACCAGCGGGGCCAGCACGAACACGCTCTTTATCCACTGGTTGGGACGGAGGGATCGGAGAAGAGGACGCATAGGCAATGGAAAAAAACATCAGAAACTACGAATGAACGAAACTGCGAATGAACGAGACTGCGAGACTACGAAAAGTCAGTGTCTGAAATCAATTCCTTGGGAAGGGGCGCGAAAACGGGGATCGATCTGCGGCAGATTCGATCCCCGATCGGTACCAGGGCTACGCGTTTCAGATAGTCAGGCCGAAGTAGATCCGGTTGTTGTCAATATCGCGGCCTTGTATGGTATCTCGGGTGGGAAAGGCGATCTGGAAATAACCATAGAGTGGAATCCGGTAGTTCGTGAACATCTGCATGCGAAGTTCGAAGCCCCAGTCGGTCAGGAAGGCCGACCGCTTGAACCTGTCGTCGGAATCGAGCAGGGCACGGAGGCTCTCGAAATTCCCGGTGGCGCCGGTTTCCACAAAGAGAGTCCCGTAGATTTTGTCGAAGTGGAAGGGCGGCAGCTCTTTGGCCGCATGCTTGAAAATCGGAAAGGTCAGGCTGGCTCTCGCGAGCAGGGCTTTTCCACCGGATGTTGAGAAATACGGATAACCCCTCAGCGTGCCAAGCCCGCCAAGGTAGTACCTCAGGGGATAGTAGAACACGCCCTCTGCGGAACTGGTGTTCTCCTGGACGTCCTTGATGGGTTTGTCCTTGTAGGCGAGGAATCCCTGCAGCGCGAGCGTGGCTCTTCCGGGCAGGCCGATGAATTCATTCCAGGACACGATGTACTCGTTGATGCCCAATTTTGTCGGGTCCGACATGAAGGTTGGGGCGGCAACGCCGTCCTGATTCAACTGGGACCTGAAAAGCGAGTCGGTAACAGAGGCGTTGATGCGCCGGTACCTCAAGGTGATCGCCCTGCCCCTGGACGGATTTACGAACATGTCCTTGGCGGGCAGGAAATTGAAATATCGCCAGCCGACGGTGAGATCGTTGCTTTTGAAGAAGCTGAGGTCACGATACAGGAAGTCGTCGAAAACGACCCCATCTTCGCCCAGGCCTGGAATCTGGTCGGTTATGTCCGTAACGACGCCCTGTCTGTTCTGGACCAGTCTCGTGCTGTCCAGTATGACCTGTTTCGTGTGGGTGCTCTCCTTGTACCGCCTGTGGCCCCAGGTCATCGAAAGCACCTGGCGCCTGCCGATGCTGGCTTCAACGCCCACCACAAAATCGCTGAAGATGTTCTTGTACTTGTCTTCCTGGGTGAGGGAGAGGTTGGTGAAACTGGTCACTCCGGGCACCAGCCGGAGTGTGTCGTCGATCACGATCTGCAACGTGCCCGAGGTGGTGTCCCGGCGGGAATCCACAATGCCTCGATCGATCTGGCTGTTGATGGTCTGTTGACTGGCGCCGATAAAGAATCTTGGCGCGTACGTCCGGTCTTCGGTATGAACCGCCGGCAGACCCTTCGTGTAGAACGCGGAGAAGTTGGAGTTCAGATCCACGCCTTTTTTCAGGTTTTTGCCAACGGTAAAGCCGGCGTAGATGTTGTCGCTTCCCAGGAGGTCTCCCCATGTGGCTTCGGCGCCCGCGCTCAACTGGTCCAGGCCGAACCGGTTTCCGATAAAGGTCGGTCCGAGTACCAGGATGGGTACGACGCCGATGGAGGCCAGTCGAGGCGCGTATCGCCCGGTATTGAACTGGTCCCCGACTTTCTTGCCCTTGTAGATGCTGCTGTAGTCCCGCACCAGGGAATCGGCCGCCGCTGCCGCCGCGGCGCCGGTCTTCCGGATGCGATAGATGTTGTAATTCGCGGCGTGGTATCCCGAGTAGAGGACTTCGTTGCCATCGGGCGAAACCGAGGGGGAAAAGGCGCCGCCGATCACGTTGGTGAGCTGCTCTTGCCTGCCCGTTGTGAGGTCAAGGGTATAGATGTTGAAAATGCCGGTCCGGTCCGAGGCATACACAATGCCGTCGCCGCCGTGCAGCCAGACCGCGTCGCGTTCATCGGCCCGTGTATTGATGATCACTTCGAAGCCCGCGTTGTTGGCGTAGGCCAGGCTGTCGGGGAACGCGACCATGCTGTCCCGCCGTGCGGCCTCGGCCAGCGCGAGGCTGTCTGCCTCCGCCTGGGCGCTGTCCACCTCGGTCTCGGTTTTCTTCCTTTCTGCGATGCGTTCGGCCAGTTCCGCCTTCTCGGTCTTCTTCGTGTCGGTCTTTTTGGGCCTCGGCGTGGCATCCGCATTGATTACGGCAATATCCCGGTCTTCCCCTCGAAAGATGCTGAACAGAAGTCTACTGCCGTCCTCCGTCCACCTGGGCGTGTAATATTGCGTTCCGTTGTTGTTGTTGGTCAGATAGCGGACGTCCGTGCCGTCGATGTTCACGATGCCCAGGTTGGACGTCCCGTCCCGGTTCCCCACGAACGCGATTTCCGTGCCGTCGGGCGACACGGCGGGGTCTCTTCCTCTCAGGCCGACGGTAACGCGACGCTCCTTGCGCGTGGTTAGATCGTATATGAAGATGTCCCAGTTGCCCCCGACGGATTTGCTGTAGACCAGGCTGTTGCCATCGGGTGTCCATGAGAAGGGCAGGTTGACGTATTTCCCGTACTTCCGGCTTCTCGCCACCCTTGTCAATCTTCGCGTGGCCAGGTCCATCACGAGCATTTCCATGATCGCGTAGTCGCCGCCCTCGTTGCTGATGAAGGCCATTTTCGTGCCGTCGGGCGAGTAGGTGGGAAAGTGCTCCACGTCGCCGCGGTCGGAGAGCAGTTCACCCTCGCGCTCTCCGGCAGCGCGGATGGAGTCCGCAAGGGCGCCGTATTTGCGATCGAGATGCGCGGTCCATTCGTCATAAAGATCGGGCGCCGAGATACCCGTGCTCTTCTTGACGGAGGATTTGAAGTTGACGATCGGCCGGTCGCGGGACATGGCTCGCACGGAATCCGGACCGTAGGTGTCGGCCAGGTAGTTCAGAAATGCATAACCCTGGTTGTAGACCTGTTCCGACTTGAAGCCGTCTTTGCCGAAGACGTTCATGTCGGTATATGAAAGCAGGTCGTCTTCGAGCGCGGCCATCCGCAGGATCATATCCCGGTGGGTGTCCCAGAGGTCACCCCCGTACTCTTCGGCTTCGAATTGTGCGATACCTTCGGCGTACCAGTTCGGCATCGCCGAGTGGTAGAGCGGCAGAAAGAAGCCGAAGTCCGGGTTCTGGTTGGAGCGGCTGCTGCCGAGAAGGCCGAATGCGAAGGGCATGCTGTTGTGGGAGGCCTTGAGCGTGATGTGGTGGGTGAGTTCGTGGGTAAAAACGTCGCGCACCCAATCGTGGGTGCCTCGCGAGTCCCAGTTGAGGGGCGTGGAACCGAACGAGATGAGATTCCCAAGGTAGAAAGAGAAGGCATTGCCCAGAATGTCAATGTCGGAAACGACCACGTGAATCGGGGCGTAGCGTTCTATGGAACCCGGGTAATGGCGGGAAATCTTCTCGAAGGTGTCGTCCGCAATCTCAGCGATACGACGGGCAGTATTCTCCGCTTCCGCATAATAGATGGCGAAGTACTTCGTGCGGATTGCCCGTGCGCCCGGAACGTGAAGGCCGAGCAGGGAAGGGAAGAAATGGCGCTCGTGCCGCTCCCATGTATAATCGGGCATGGTGCGGTTCAACGGCACGTCGGCAATGTCGACGGTGGGGCCGTTTTTGTATTTTCTGGGGATCTGCTGGGCGTCGGATGGGGACGGCGCGCCGGACGAAATGGTGATCAATGCAGCGCCGAAGAGGCTGATGGACAGGATCGTGGGTCGGTTCACGTGCTTCTCCTGGACTTCGGGTGTTGGATTGGGCGGCTGCCGGGCGCTTGTACGACGCGCATGGGGACAGGTCGACAATCCCGTCTGGCCCGCACCGGCTGCGGTTCGGCTATAAAAGTATACAATTAGACTTGCGAAGACAACGAACAGTTCCAATTTCAGGCCGATGGGAGGTGCTGCCGTGTCCGCAGTATACAGGCGACGCTGTGGTTTGCGTCGATTTCGAGCAGTTCGGGCACGATTTTCGTGCAAGCGTCTTCCCGTTCGGGGCAGCGCGGATGAAAGGGGCACCCTGGAGGGACGTTGGCCGGGCTTGGGACGTCGCCCGTCAGTACCGTGCGTTGCTTCCTGACACGCGGGTCCGGCTCGGGAACGGCCGATAGCAGGGCACGGGTATAAGGGTGCTGGGGATCGCTGCAGAGGGTGCGGCTTTCCGCAATTTCCACGATACGTCCGAGGTACATCACCGCGATGCGGTTGGAGATATGTTTGACAACGCTCAGGTCGTGCGCGACGAAGAGGAAGGTAAGGCCGAACCGGCCCTGAAGGTCCTGAAGAAGATTGATGATCTGCGCCTGGATCGACACGTCCAATGCCGAAACGGGTTCGTCCGCAACGATGAATTCCGGATTCACGGCCAGCGCCCGCGAAATGCCGATACGCTGGCGCTGGCCCCCACTGAATTCGTGGGGATACCGGCGGGCATAGTCCGGCCGGAGACCCACGGTTTCCAGGAGTTCCGCCACGCGTTCCCGCGTATCGCTGCCGTCCGTGAGCTTGTGGATTTTCAGTGCTTCGGCCAGCATGCCCCCCACTGTCATGCGGGGGTTCAGCGAACTGTAGGGGTCCTGGAAGATGATCTGCATGCGGCGTCGAACGGCCCGGAGTTCGGAGCGTTTCAGGTCGAAGACGTCGGTGCCGTTGAACAGCACGCGGCCCGCCGTCGCCTCGATCAGCCTGAGGATGCTCCTCCCCGCGGTTGTCTTGCCGCACCCGGACTCCCCCACAAGACCCAGGGTTTCTCCCCGGTGCAGGGCGAAAGAGACTCCGTCCACGGCTCTTACGTAGCCGACGGTCCGGGAGAATACCCCGCGGGTGATTGGGAAGTGTTTCTTCAGCCCATGGACTTCGAGCAGTGGTCTGGACATGTCAATCCGATCGCGTCACGGGAGATGGGTAATCTTCGACCATCCAGCAGGCGACGAAGCGTCCGCCCGAGGTCGGTTCGAGGCGCGGCTCGTCCGCTTCACATACATCCTCCGCCAATGAACACCGGGGCGCGAACCGGCATCCGGCGGGAAAACGGGTCGCATCGGGCACGGTCCCCGGAATTACGGACAGCCGGCCTTTCTCTTCATTGAGCGTGGGTATGGACTCCAGCAATCCTCTGGTGTAGGGGTGCTGCGGGTTGGCGAAAATCTCATCCACCGTTCCGGTTTCCACGATCTTTCCGGCATACATGACCGCCACGCGGTCTGCGACTTCCGCAATAACGCCAAGATCGTGGGTAATCATCAGGACGGCCATTCCCAGTTCCCTCTGAAGCCGGTCCAGAAGTTCCAGTATCTGGGCTTGAATGGTCACATCCAGCGCCGTCGTCGGTTCGTCGGCGATGAGGAGTTCCGGATTGCAGCACAGGGCCATTGCGATCATCACCCGCTGGCGCATGCCGCCGGAAAGCTGATGAGGATACTCGTTTGCCCGCTGTTCAGGATCCGGAATACCGACCAGATTGAGCATGTCAACGGTTATGGCCCGGGCGGCGTCCCTGCCGAGACCCTGGTGGAGCATAACGGCTTCTTCAATCTGGTCTCCGCAGGTGAATACGGGATTTAGGCTGGTCATCGGCTCCTGGAAAATCATCGCGATATCGTTGCCCCGCACACCCTGAAGGGCGGATTCGTCCAGGCTCAGCAGATTGCGTCCATTGAACCGGATCTCACCTGAGACGATCTCCCCCGGCGGTTCGGGTACCAGTCGCATTACGGACAGAGACGTGACGCTCTTGCCGCAACCGGACTCTCCCACCAGACCCAGAGTTTCGCCCTTCTTGAGGGTGAAGGAGACCCCGTCCACGGCCCTGGCGACCCCGCCGTCCGTATTGAAGAACGTCTTCAGATCTCTGACAGTTAGCAGCGGTTCCGACATAGATCCACCATCTGTTGAAAATGCAGCCGTCCCGGATACCGTGCGAACCTCAAGCTCCGCGCGGGAGAACGGCGTCTCGCTGATTTCCTGGCCGCCGCCTGCGGGTCAGAACAGCGGCGGATTCAGATTCAGCCAGTCTTCCAGAAGGAAATCCACGCGTCCGATGAGCAGGGAGATGCGCGCCATGACGGTATAGCCGAATGATGCCCCGAACGAAACCATCAGGAAATAGATGCCGACCCTGGAGATGCCGCCGACGACGCCCTTATGTTCGACCGAAAAATAGAAGTAAATAAGTACACTCACCACGCCGATCAGGATGATCGCCGGATCCAGAACGGCCCATCCGAAGCCCGCCGACGCCTGCGAAAACGGGAGGATCGTGGGTTCGATCTGCTCGATGATGAAGGAGGCGACGCGCCGGGGGATGGCCAGTCCGGCGCCGAGTCCCACGAAGAAGGCAAATGAAATGCGGCTGAGCCAAACGGCTTTGCCGACAAAGCGGGTCATCAGAAAGAGACCGAGGCAGGCCGGAACGATCACCAACCACTTGACGCCCGTGTCAGGCGGCGGACGGAACAGAGGGTTGAAGACGTCCAGCAGGATGCTCTGGTACCAGACCAGAGCGAGTTCGTACGCGGCGACAACGCCCACGTAGAGATGCTCGGCCAGCTTGAAGAGCGGATTGTCCCTGTAGAGAAAGCTGTACAGGGCGAGCGTAATCCCTGCGGCGAGGATGATGCCGAATCCCGACCAGCTTGCCTCCAGGCTGCCAGAGGCAAGGAGATAGACATTCACCGCCGCAAAAAGCAGAAGGAAGATCGGGAAGACGAGGTGTTCTCTTTGCATGCCGGTGGCCCCTTACTACCGCGAGGCGCTGCGGTGCAGAAAGTAGACCGCGTTGCCCAGCAGGATAAACCCGATGATGACGATGTGTGCGACGGATTGCGGACGCATACCGCTGACCGCGAGGCCTCTCTTGCCCACCAGCGCCTCGTATTCCGCGGCGCCCGCAAGCCCGCCGATGAGGCCGTTGAGCTGCCGGGACTGAAGGAAGGGAAAGAAATCCGGCGCCATCACCGCGGTACAACCGGCGCCGAGGGGAAACCGATATCGTTCCTGCCCATAAGCGATCCATTCGTCCACGCCGGGGTACCCGGCCGCCAGGTCGATCACGTAATCGAAATCCTTCAAAGAGCGCAGATTGCGGGTGAGAGGCATTTCAGCCGTGTCGACGCCCCGGATGTCTTCCGGAAACGCGGCGTGCAGATCCTGGCCCATGTTCAGGATCAGGATCGGACCTCCCGCCTTGAATCCGAGAAACGCATAGTCCGTGCCGTTTACCCGTCCATATTCCCCTGCCGCCGTCTCGAACGCCTGCATGGCAAGTCCCACTGCTTCGGTGATGAGGGTCACGCCCACCACCCGGATGTTCCGGCTGAAGCAATGGCGCAGAATGGCCAGAGCCATGGGCTGGAGCTCCGGCTGCGAGCTGGGACCGTAGTCGAAGGAGATGAGCACGACGGCATCAGGTTTTTCGGCCAGGCTCTCTACCGTGTCGTAAACCGCGCGTACGTTGGGCGTGGCCTTGATTGGCAGCTGGAAGCCGATGAGGAGAGGAATACATACAGCCAGAAAGACGGCAATGTACACGATGCGGCGGTCGATGTTCAGGAGGCGCTCGATCATTGTCCTTCCTCCCCGAGATAGGAACGTTCGATGCCGAAGATGATGCGAAGTGCCGTGGCGATTGCGCCGAGGCTCACGCCCAGCAGGATGCCCCGGCGGGCGGCGAGGTTTGGCGTGGCCATCAGCCACTGGGAAATGGCGGGCAGGTGTTCGGAGATGAGTGCGCCGATGGGCACCCGGCCCAGCATGACGAGCAGAGCGGCAACAAGAAGAACGACCGCCTCGACCGAACGGGCCCGAAACGTGCGGTAGGCGGCGGAAGCGATAAAGAAGGCGAGCAGAGAGAACATCGTGGCGCCGCCAGCCACGTGAATGTGGGTATACATCCAGTTCAGATCCAGGCCGTCTCCCTCAGCGAGCGGCTGAAGGGGCCCCCGGCCGTTGTTGTAGAGGGCAAGCAGGATGGTAACGATGAAGCCGACGTACACGACGGCGCTGAAGGCCCATCCGGCCTGCTTGCGCTTGATCCGGTGCCAGTGCATCTGCAACAGGCTGTGGATGCCAAGGAAAAGGGCGAACGCGGCGATGATCCTGTACCAGGTGGAGGTTGTAATCTCGACCGGCTGCGCAACCGGAACATAATAGGTGAATATGCCGATGACGCCCGCTGCGAAAGCCACGAGTAGCGGCAGGGTGCGTTGCAGGAAATACATTCGATTTTCTCCCAGAGGATTTACGTATAAGCTATTCTGTCGTTGTCAGCTCAAGATCGGCCAGAAGCCGATGCCGGCCAGTAAAGAACCCAGCACCAGCATAAGGATAAGGATTCCCTTCCCCAGGTCCTGTCCCTTCAGGCTTCCCAGCAGTTTGGGATCTCTGGACAGATAGGCGCTGGCGGCGTAGAGTTCCTCTCCCATCAGGGTATAGTCGCAGGTTGTGATAAAGAACGGAAGCTGTGTGTAGGCGTCGGTCGCGGCGATCTGGATAGCGCCGGTTGTGGAGCCGGTCTCCGCCAGGAGCAGGGATTCGGCGTAAAAATACCCCATCAGAAGATTGGCTGCCGGTCTTTCCCGCACCATCAGTCCCTCGAGCGCGGCCGCGTAGCTGAACTGGTCCGCGGCCGCCAGAAAGATGTTGTCCGGATTGAACGCGTCGGGTCTTCCGGCTTCGATGCATGACTCTTTGACCACTTCCTGGCTCACGGACATCACAATCGGATCCCGATTTCCAACCTTGAGCTGAGTGTCGTATTCGGCGGTTCTCTTCGCCACCTGGCCGAGTATGTTCACGGCGGCAATGGTGGAGGGGCTACCCATGTCCTGAAGACCGTGCACGAATAGCACTGGTTTGCCCATTTCGGTTGCCCGGCCCAGGGCTTCGTCCAGAGCGTCCAGGCCTGCCAGCCGCCGGATATAGAGATTCTTTCGCCGGGCAAGGCGGATATAGACGAGGATCAGAATGGAGAACAGCGCGGCCAGCAGAAAATTGTTGCTCTTGGTCCAGTTGAAGTAGTTGCCGCGAGCCCGGGCTTCCACAACCGTGTGGCCTGCGCCGTGGACGCCGAGGCGAACGAAATAGGGTCGATCGTTCTCGAGCCGGATCCGGTTCCGTCCGTCGGGATCGAGGTAGGATTCGATGTGTGTGAAGTGATGATTGCGGTTCTCCTCACCACTGCCGAACGTGGCCGGCTCGTCGGCCATCGTCGGAGCCGTATTGGGTTCCAGTTCGGCGACCTGATGGAATGGCCCGTCCGGACGTTCGGAAACGCTGATGCGATATCGCGCGCTGTCAGGCAGGTCATCCATCCGGCGCCATGTCAGCGTGATGCTGTGCCCCTGGTCGTTGGGCGTGTCGAAAGCCCGGACCTCGGTGGGCGCCGAACCGCCTGCGGCCGGCGCGGCAGCGATGACAAGGGCGAAACTGCGGAATAGATGCGCCATTGCGTGTCTCCTGGCGGTTTTAATCAGGCGCGCCTGGACGCTCCAAATCATCATGCCTCGATCCTTTCGGCGTTTGCGCGGGGTATCACGGCCTGTTGTCCGTTCTCGAATTGAACTTCAAGGACACGTACCTGGATTTCCGACTCGACGGCCGCCAGTTCTGACGGCAGGGCGGTGACGACACCGGTCTTTCCGAAGAAGGGCGCCCGTATCGTTCGGACCGGATCTCCGATGGACAGGCCGTCCCGGGCGACGGCTTCCTCGGCGGCGGCTGAACTCTCCGTGTCCGGAACGATGATTTCGGGGCGAAGTACCCCCGCCCGGATCTGGGTTGCGCCAGAGATCGAGGCCTCGTCGCCGTTTCTCTCGTTCAGGATATCGAAGGTTTTCGTTGCCATGGCGATGTCGCCGAATCCTTCGGTAATCACGACGGTAAGGCCGATTTCCTCCGTGCCCGTAATGGCCACGCCCAGGTCATAACCGAGAAGGCTGCGCAGGTCATGGTCGCGGATGCCCCCGCCAATAAGGCCGGCTGCGCCGATCTCACGCGCTTTCCGGATGAGATCCAGGGTGACCAGGCCTCCGGCGATGCAGATCCTGCCGGCGCAGGAGGCGTCGATCCGGTCTGCCGGAAGCCGCTCATCGGGTGTGGCGGCAAGTGTCCGGATCGCACCCCAGCTCTCCCCGCCGATGCCGAAAATCCCCTGAAGAAACGCGCCGACGGTTTCAACTGTGACGCCCTCGCCGGGAATGGTTTCCACAACGGTGCCGTCCACGTACGCCCTGACCTGGACAGGTCGGGGCGGCCCTCGCAGAATGACCTGGCCGGTAACGGGCGATACGCTCTCCACGGTGCCGGTAACCGGCGATTCCACAGTGGTTTTGAACCAGCTGATGAACGGCCGCGTCTCTGCGACAGGTTCCCCCGACTCCACCGGCTCACCCTCCTTCTTGAGCATGAAGGCCGGCAGTTCGTCCGGTGTGACGCCAAGCCTGTTGACCAGGTTCAGGGTGGTCACGTCGCCGGGCAGTTCGGTCCGGGCCACCACCCGATCGCGCTGCACGGATTCGCCTTCCGAAGCCAATACCTCTCCGGTGAGCGGCAGCTGGCGTCGCTTCCGAACGGTCGCGCTGCGGGTGACCCGCAGGCCCGGTGTGTATGTATGTGCCATCAGTTCAGATTTTCGGAACCGGCGCGCCGCGAAGCCTGCCTTCGCGATCGTCGGCAGGTGATGGTCTCACACCTTCATCTTCGGGTCCAGGGCGTCTCGCAGGCCGTCGCCCAGCAGGTTGTAAAGGGTCACGGTGATAAAGATGGCGAAACCGGGTACGATGACCAGCCACCAGGCCGCGGTATTGTTCCGGGCGCCCGCGAGTATCGCGCCCCAGGTGATGGCCTCCGCGGGTACGCCGATGCCGAGAAAGCTCAGGCCGGATTCGGCCAGAATGGCCCCCGCCACCCCGAAGGCCGCCGGGATGAGTACGGGCGCGATCGCGTTTGGCAGAATGTGGATGAACATGATACGGCCGCTGGAATATCCCAGACTCTTGGCCGCGGAAACGAAGTCGTAGCTCCTTACCTGCAGAAACTGCGATCTCGTGAGTCTGGCGATACCCACCCAGCCGGTAAAGCCGAGGATGATCATCACGAAGAAGAGACTGGGTGGAAAGAACGCGGCGACAGTGATAATCAGAAAGAGCGTGGGTATGGCCGCCCAGAGCTCGAACAGACGCGAAAGAACCAGGTCGGTCCAGCCCCCGAAATAACCCGCCAGCGCGCCGAGGGCGACGCCGATGATCATCGAGATCGCCACCGAGACCAGTCCGATGGTCAGTGCGTATCGCGAACCGTGGATCAGCCCGGAAAGAACGTCCCGGCCCAGCCGATCCGTTCCCAGAAGATGCGCTGTGCCGGGTGGCTGGTACTTGTCCCTCAGGTTGACGTCGCTGGGACCGTAGGGAACCGGCGGGAATATCGCGGATTCCGACCTCAGGCGTTTGAAGTTTTTCCTTCTTCTCAGCGGCGCCGGCCAGTCAGCCAGTCCGAGATGAACGGCGTACTGGCGAAAGGCGGGGAAGTAGGTCTTGCCCCTGTACTTCATATAGTAGGGTTTGTTGCCCGCGAGAAAATCCGCGAACACCGCCGTGAACGCGAGAACGCCGATCGCCGCCAGGCTGATGAGGGCCGGCCGGTTCTTCTTGAACTGCCGCCAGACCAGTTTGGAGTAGGTCTGGCCCTCCTCGACAGGTTCGGGTTCGGGCGTCGGGTCGTCCGGTTCTGTGGGATCACGCGTTGTCGCGTCGGACATGGATTTATCCCTGAAGACGGGAAAACTCGATGCGCGGGTCCACGACTTTCAGGAGGATGTCCGCGAGAAGAATTCCCAGCAACGAGAGGAACGAACCGATGGTCAGAATGGCCATAACCATGGGATAGTCGCGCACGAGTACGGATTGAACGCCAAGAAACCCCAACCCTGGAATGGTGAAGATGGTCTCGATAAAGACCGAGCCGGCGATGATGGCCGGAAGCAGATTCGCCAGTATGGTCACAATGGGAATCAGTGAGTTGCGGAAGACGTGCTTCAGAATCACGACTTTTTCCGGAAGGCCCTTCGCGCGCGCGGTGCGGACGTAGTCCAGCCTGAGGTTCTCCAGCATGCTGGTTCGCATGAATCGGGAGAGACCCGCGAAGCTGGCGTAGCTCGAGGCCAGGACCGGCATGGCCATGTGATGGGCGTGGTCCGTCAGCAGTCGCCAGAATCCCCACTCGGAAGACGCGTCCAGAGACTGGATACCGGAGGCCGGAAACCAGTAGAAGAACTCCTTGTTGCAGAAAAACACGATGAGAAGCATGCCGACCCAGAACGAAGGCATCGACCACAGGATAAAGGTCCCGGTGGTCAGCGTGCGGTCGGTCCGGGTGTCCTGCTTCACAGCCAGCCAGATACCGAGCGGCAGGCCGATGATATAGGCGACGATCAGACTGATGATGTTGATTTCAATGGTGATGGGCAAGCGCGCGAGGATGTGGGAAATGACCGGCTGCTGGTCTTTGAAAGAACGACCGAAATTGAGGGTAACAAAGCGCCGGTCGAAGCAATGGAAGAGGAGCAGGCCGGCGCCGGCATACTCGTAGTTGTTCTCGAGTTTGACGGTCTTGCCCTCCCAGAAAGAGGAATGGACGAGCGCGTGCGCCTCGTCCGGATGATACTTTTCGAAACTGCGTAGAAATCGGGCTTTGCGCGCCTCGTTTTCCAACGAGGCCAGTTCGCTTCTTTCCGCGGGTTCCAGTGTCGAGAGAAAAAGATCCACGCGCCGGCCCGTGCGTTCGAAGCTGTTGAGCGGCTCCACGTGAAGGACCAGGCTCGACAGCCAGTTCAGGTATTGGACGTGCAGCGGCCTGTCCAGGCCGAGTTGCCGGCGCAGGTCATCGCGCGTTTTGTCGAAATCGGACTGCCGATCCGTCGAGATGCCCTCTTCCCCCGCCATGCCGCCCAGAAAGAAGTCGACCGGGTCGCCGGGAGCGAGATGCATGACCAGGAAGGAAATCAGGGTGATGCCGATCATCGTCGGGATCATCAGCAGGCTGCGCTGCAGGATGTACTGGATCATCTGCTATCAGGCCTCTCCGTGCCGATGTCTGTTCATCGGGGATTGCAACAGGGTCCGGTCGTCTCCCCGGTCTATTGGTACAAACGGTTGGAGGCGCCTACCCACCATTCCTGGGTGTCCGGGCCACCGGCATACCAGTTGTCCCCCGCAAAGCGCCTGCTGTACGACCACGCATTGCGGGATTTCCACAGAAACGTATAGGGTTGCTCGTCGTAAAGGATTTCCTGGAATCGCCGGTAGAGCTGGATTCTTTTGTCCATATCGAATTCCCTCCGGTAGGTTTCCAGGATGCGGTCGACTTCGTCGTTCTTGAAGCCGATGTAATTCGACCCCTGTCCCTCTGCCTGCGAGGAATGCCAGATCTGATAGGAGTCCGGGGGGGTACTCAGGCTGCCGGTCCACCCCAGGGTACAGGCTGCGAATTCCTTCTTGCGAACAACCCGGTCCAGAAAAATGGTCCAGTCCAGTTCGCGCACCTCGCATACGATTCCGATGTCCTGCAGTTCATACTGCAACGCCAGCGCGATGTCTTTGCGGAGCTGGTTCCCGGAGTTGACCAGGAATTCGAATTTGAACGGGAGTTTCTCGCCGTCGACGACCTTGTCCAGGATGCCGTCGTTATCGCTATCCGTCCAGCCGGCCTCATCCAGAAGGTCAAGTGCCCTGTCGGGATCATAAGGGTGGGGTTCGAGGCTGTGGTTGTATTCCGGACGGAATTTGTGGATGGGGCTCTCAACGGTTTCCGCCAGACCGAACATGAGGTTCACGACCATGCTCTCGCGGTCGGTGAGATACGTCATCGCTCTGCGTACGCGCTTGTCGCGAAAGATGGGGTGCGCGTTGTTCCAGCCGATGTACACGTACCCAGAAGAATAGATCACGCTCTTCTTGAATCGCTCGATAAAATCCGGAGACCAGCTCTTGTCCTTGAACTGAAGGGGTCTGAGGCCGAAGAAGTCGATGTTTCCGTTGGTGTGCTCTATAAACGCGGCTTCAGGGTCGTTTACGATTTTGAAGACGACCTTTTCCACGTATCCCTTGGGCATCAGATCGGTCCGGTCCCGTCCCCAGTAGTTGGGATTGCGGGTAAGTATAACTTTCTGGCCCGTGACCACGTCTTCGTCCCAGTCTTTCACGAGATATGGCCCGGAACCCAGCATTTTCCGATGGTATGCTGAGTTGAACTTCTCCGCGAATTGCTGCACGCGCTCCGCGTGTGGGCCGCTCTCCCACGAACCGTCGATGAGACTCCTGATATCGACGGGATCCAGCAGTCCGTCGGGGTCGTAGAAATGTTTGGGAAGAATCTCCATGGCGCCCAGGGAGATGTCGTTCCTGAAGTAGGGTTCCCGGCAGACGAAGCTGATTCTGTATTTGCCTTCCTGTTCGACGTCGCTTACGGCCGCGAAGTAATTTCGAAGCGAGGCAGCAAGGACTTTCGGGTTCTTGATGACCTTGATGCTGAAGAGGACGTCGTCCGCCGAAAGCGGCTTGCCGTCGGCAAAATGGACGTCCTCCCGCAGGTCGAAGGTGTAGGTGAGCTTGTCTTCGGATATGGCGGGAGGTCCTTTCGCAACCAGACCCCTGAGCTTGTACGGCGATTCGTTCTCGATTTCGAGGAGGGATTCGAAGATGTACTGGTGTACCGTGGAAGCGCCCGAGTCGTTGGAAACGTAGGGATTGAAATTCTCCGGATCGGAAAGGAAATGGCGAACCATCCAGTCTCCGTATTCCGGCCGCGTATCGCCGGCGTACATGGCTTGTACCCGTTCTGTTCCGTCAAGTACGATCGCGGGAGCTTCTCTCGTATCCAATAGTGTTTTTTGAACCTTCTCCCAGGGGGTTTCGCCTGCGGCCGCGGAGACGAAAAATAACCCGAGGATTGCCAATCCGCACACTTTGGCAGCCCGTTGATAAAGTCCATCCGGGCTGCTTCCGGCCCTTTTGGCCGAACGACGGCGTTGCGCTCCCTCCCCGAATCCTCCAGATTCGACTCGGTCGCGCGCCTTGTCTTCGGCCACAATGGCTCGTCCTCGCCTGCAGAGCAACTTTATCAACGGACTGTCAGCCATCGTTCGCCTCCTTGTGACGCCTATTGATGAGGATAAAGGTCCAATGCCCTGTTCCAGGCTGTTACCCGCTCGACCGCGTCCCCATCGGAAAACGGAAGCGGCCGGCCGCGCCCGTCGAGAATCAGACCGGCCGCGCCGCCCCTCACGGTACGTTGAATCGACTGACCCGCCCCCGCCCCTGCGTCCCAGCCCGACTCGGGATGCAGGCTGACGTCGACCTCCTGGTCGGGGCCCGCGTGGAACAGATGGAGGGCTCCGACTTTCAGTTCGCCGGACTCTGTGCCGTCCGGAAGCGCAATTTCGTACGTGGCGCAGACTTCGCCCGGTTTTCCCTGCCCTGAAGGCGCAATGCAGGCGCCCAGATCGACCAGGCAGTCCCGTTCGAAGACTTCGGCGGCGGCCTGTTCATTGACGCTTGTCAGGACGCCCAGGTGGGGCATCATGAATATGCTGTCGACGGCGAGCCTCGTAAACCCCTGTGGCTGGAAGGCGTCGATGAGCATGGCGGCCGACTGCGCGCGCCGGGGCGCGTGGGAAAGTACGCCTCCGCTGCCCACGAGCAGGTCCAGGTCCGGCATGTGAATCAGGCTCTCGCCTCCGGCTGTCTGATCGAACGCGTCGGAAAGGGTGCGTTCCGTCTGCACGCCTTTAAGGCCTACGGCCAGGGCCCGGTGCTGCTCGAACGCCAGGCGCAATGCCTCGCGGGCGATGGCCTGCTCGAGCTGCAGCTCCTCCAGCGTCTGGGGCACGGTGGTCGGACGGATCATCTTGTTCTTGACGCGGTCCCTGAGGTCGGCCTCTTCGATTTCAAATGGGATCCAGCGCATCACGTTCGGCAGGCCTGCCTCGGCCAGTACGTTCGAGATGCTGTACGACATACCCAGGTTTGCGCTCACGGTACGGTTGAATCGATCCCCGAACACGCTGAAGACATCGGTGGTCGCCCCGCCGATGTCCACACCCACGACGTTGATGTTGCGACGCCGGGCCACGGTCTGAATGAGCAGGCCGACCGCGCCGGGCGTTGGCATAATGGGGGCGCCCGTCCATTCCATCAGTTTGCGGTACCCGGGCGCCTGCGCCATCACGTGTTCAAGGAAGAGGTCGTGGATCACCTGCCGCGCCGGTCCCAGGTTCTCGCGTTCGAGTTGAGGGCGGATATTGTCCGTGGTTTTCAGCGCGGTTTTTTCGCCCAGGACCTGTTGAACGTTCTCACGTGCGTCGGTGTTTCCGGCGTAGATCACCGGAAGCCGGAATCCGGCGCCGAACCTCGGTCTGGGGTCCGCCGCGGCGATGAATTCCGCGAGTTCCACCACGTGACTAACGGTACCGCCGTCCGTTCCACCGGACAGGAGCACCATGTCGGGACGCAAGTGGCGGATGCGCTCGATTTTCTGATGGGGCAGGCGACCGTCGTTGGAAGCGAGGACGTCCATGACAATGGCGCCGGCGCCCAGCGCAGTACGCTGGGCGCTTTCGCCCGTCATCGCCTGGACAACGCCGCCGACCATCATCTGAAGGCCGCCTCCGGCGCTGCTCGTGGACACGTAAATGTCAACGCCCCGGCCGTCTGCCGCGGGCGTGATGATGCGTTCTCCGTCCAGGATGACGCGCCCGGAGAGTTCCTCGACTTCCTGGATGGCGTTGAGCACGCCCCGGGTGACGTCTTCGAACGGAGCTTCGACCGTGGTAGGCGCCTCGCCGCGACAGGTCTGCCGGTAGCATTCCTCTTCTTTCTCGATGAGAATGGCTTTGGTGGTCGTGCTGCCGCAGTCCGTTGCGATGATGACGTCCGGTCTATCCATTCAGTCGGTTTTCCGTCTCCACAAGTGTATCGATCAGTGTCTGGATACTCTGCCGTTTCTCCAGAAAATGCACGAATCGACCGTATTCCGCGCCTGAGAAGATAAGGGTGACGAAGGGCGAAAGAAAAGTCAAAAACTGACTGCCTATAAAGTTGAACGGCCGGCCTGCTTCCAGCACCATCAACGCCGGTGTGGTCATCTGCCGGCGAACCACGAACTCCGCCAATCTGGCGGCCAGAGCGCGTTCTTCATCCGTGATTCGGCTCTCGGGAGGGTTGACGGCGAAAGCGTGTTCGCACCACGTCCTAAGGCGCTGCATCCGCGAGGCGGGTCTGGACATACTCGATGATTTCCTCCCGATTGTCGCGAAGGCGCAGGAAACAGCCTCGAAACGGATCGAGCCGGTGAGGATGGGCGAACGGGCTGAGAAAAACGCCATCCGGCGCAACGGTATGCCGGCGAATCCGGTTCCACGGAATTGTCCGCCGCGCGCCAAGGTGCGCTATCACGACATGCTTCTCCAGGAGTGCGTATCGTGTGGGGAGAAAGTAACGGGACATGGATGCCGTGAGCAGCGCTGCCGAAAGAAAACCGTACGCCGGCATGCTGAATTCAATGGCGATCAGTGCCGATAGCCCCAGAATGACCACGATGAGCAGGCCCGTCCTGGCCGGCGGTTCTTCCAGGAGGGGATGCACCGTCCAGCGGAGTTCAGATGCCGATTCGGGCGTCGTCGGTTTGTCCATGCTTTCCGTGAGTCGGCAAGGAGACGGCCAGGCTGATACTTCGAATTGAGGTTATATGATGCGGCGGACGATGCGGGGTTGGCGCTTGCCGTCTCCGAGGTTCCAGGATTCCGTGCCGTACTTGGTTTCAACGAGATGTTCGGCGTCGGCGGTTTCCTCAGGCGACAACGTGGATTCGGTCAGGGTGATGTCGAGGGTCTCTTCAAAGCCGCCACGCAGGGCGCGCGCCACGGTGTGGAAGTCTGCCGGGCGGTCCGCTTCCGAAAGGGAGACGGTGTGCCGATCCAGTTCCCGACGAAAGCGTTCCTTCAGGAGCTGACGGCGGTCCGGCATGAGATCGATGAGATGCTTGTGTTCCGGGCCCAGAAGAAGCGAGCCGTGTTGAAGCAGCACGCCGCCCAGGCGTCGCTGGGCGCTGCCTATGATTTTCCTGTCGTCGATCGTGACCTCGTATTGCGTAGTACTCGAAAAACAGGGTGACGTGAGACCCTCTCCACGGGGAGACGAAACGGGATTGCGTCGCGGCTCGAAGCGGGCGGCCACGCCGAGGCGTTGCAGGCTAGCAACCAGGCAGGCGCTGATCTTCCGGTAGGACTCCTGAATGGAGCCACCCAGCAGCGGGTCGTCGGTGCGGCAGGTGACGCTGTATGTGAGTTCGTTCCAGTGTAGGACGGCGCGCCCGCCGCTGGGCCGGCGGACAAGCTGAATGCCACGCTCCCGGCATCGATCCGCGTCGACTTCGCGAGCGATCCGCTGGGCATAGCCGAAAGAGACGGCGGGGGGCGTCCAGCCGAACGTCCGGACCGTGGGCGGCGCGGTATCCTCCTCAACGCCGCGCACGATGGCTTCGTCCACGGCCATATTGAAAAAGGCGTTTCCCGACCCGGTGTTCAGGAAACGCCACGGACGCGATCCGGTTTTCCGCATGAATCACGAGACTCCAAGCTTTTGCAACGCCTCTTTCGCCGCCATCTGTTGCGCTTCCTTCTTGCTGCGCCCCTTTCCGAAACCCATTCGTTCGCCGCCGATCAACACTTCGACGCTGAACGTTTTGTGGTGGTCCGGCCCCTCTTCCGAACTGACCAGGTAACGGGGGTGTCCCCGGCCTACGCCCTGTGTATGCTCGAGGAGGACGCTCTTGAAATTGAGGTAGCTGTTGTTGGCGACAATCGCCTCGATGTTGCTCATGAGGTGGCGCTGTACGAATGCGTCCGCGGCCTTGAGACCGCCGTCGAGATAAACCGCGCCGAGAATAGCCTCGAAGGCATCTCCGATGATCGATGTCCGGTCTCTTCCTCCCGCCAGATCCTCTTCTCTGCTGAGCAGGATGTGGTGACCGAGTCCGATCTCGTGGCCTCGCTGCGCAAGAATGACTTTGCTGACGAGTACTGACTTGATTTGAGTGAGGTCGCCCTCACGTTTGTTCCGAAATTTCCGATAAAGGTTCTCCGTGACCAGCAGGTCCAGTACGGCGTCACCGAGAAACTCGAGCCGTTCGTTCGATGCAATGCTCCCTTCGTCAGCGGCGTAGGCGTAGGAGCGGTGTTTGATCGCCTGGACCAGGAGGTCGGGATCCGAAAAACGGTAGCCGAGTTTTTCCTGGAGGCGTTCCGGAGTATACGCGTCCCGGTCGCGCCCGAGCCATCGTGCAACCGCACGTCGAATTCTGACAAGTCCGATAAGCTTCACCCTGCGGGAATGGGGGTTGTTCTCGGCCGTGAGATAAACTGAAAAACCCGTCTGCGTTCCGCCGTGATGGTGGCGTCCGACGTCCGCCCGGTGAGTCTGCAGGCGTGTGCGCCATTCGGACCGGCTCTGCGTCCGACAGCACGCCAACAACGTTGCGATGCCGTCACAGTCGGGGAAGTCGGGAATTAACGGCCGTTGTACTCACGCATTGCGAGTACCGCGTTGTGTCCGCCGAATCCGAAGGAGTTGTTCAAGGCCACGCTGACCGGCATTTCCCGTGCCGTGTTGGGCACGTAGTCCAGGTCGCACTCCGGGTCCGGATGTTCGTAGTTGATGGTGGGTGGTACGCGGCCGTGATGGATGGCCAGGAGGCAGGCGATGCTTTCGATTGCGCCGGAGGCGCCCAGCAGATGGCCCGTCATGGACTTGGTGGAACTGACCGCGGCCCGTCTCGCATGATTCCCAAGGACGGACTTAATGGCGGCGGTTTCGGTCCGGTCGCCGATCGGTGTGGAGGTTCCGTGGGCATTGATGTAGTCCACGTCCTCCGGGTTCAGCCCTGCCTGGTTCAGGGCGATCGTCATCGCCCGGGCGCCGCCCTCGCCGCCCGGGGCCATGTCGGTGACGTGATACGCGTCGGCGGTAAAACCCGCACCAACAATCTCGGCGTAAATCCGGGCGCCCCGCCGCCGTGCGTGTTGCAGTTCTTCGAGTATGAGCGCGCCGCAGCCCTCGCCAAGTACGAATCCGTCGCGCTCAAGGTCGAAGGGACGGCTGGCACCCTGCGGATCCTCGTTGCGCGTGGAAAGCGCCTTCATCGAAGCAAAACCCCCAAGCGACATCGCGCTGACGGCCGCTTCGGCGCCACCGGTGACCATGACGTCGGCTTCGTCGTGCCGGATCTCTCTGAAGGCGCATCCTATCGCATGCGCGGCGGAGGAACATGCGGAAACGGTGGTATAGTTGGGCCCTCTGGCGCCGAGCAGGATGGAGACCTGCCCCGAGGTCATATCCGGAATCATCATTGGGATGAAGAACGGACTGATCCGCCTGGCGCCTTTCTCAAGGAGGACGGTGTGTTGATCCTCGAAGGTCCATATACCGCCGATGCCCGAGCCGAAAATTACGCCCATCCGGTCGGGGTTCCCCGCGTCCACGTCCAGATCTGCGTCCGTGACAGCCATCTGCGCGCAACAGATGGCATACTGGGTGCACAGATCGTTGCGCCTCGCCATTCTGCGGTCGAGACCGAACCGCTCTGCGTCGAATTCCTTCAATTCGGCGCCGAACGTAACCCGGAATCCCGTCGTATCGAATCGGCGGATGTGATCGACGCCGCTTTCCCCGTTGAGCAGCGCCTCCCAGCAGGTTTCGGTATTCAATCCGTTCGGCGCGAGGACGCCGAGGCCCGTCACTACGACCCTTCGGTTTCCGCTCAAGGGCACCTTCTCCCGCGTATCGCGTTTGCATCGGCGCAGTGTTGCGACGGTATCGAATTCTCCGCGCCCGGTTCACGATCCGGACGCCGACGCGCTAACCGTGACACCAACTGCCCGGCAGGCTATTCACTCAGGCGCTGCTTGAGATAATCCGTGACGTCGCTTACGGTCTCCAGCTTCTCGGCGTCTTCATCGGGAACTTCCATGTCGAATTCCTCTTCGAAGGCCATCACCAGTTCGACCGTGTCGAGAGAATCCGCACCAAGATCATCTATGAAATGGGCTTGCGGGGTTACGCTGTCGGCATCCACGCCCAACTGGTCAACGATGAGATCGACGATTTTTTGCTGAATATCTTCAGCCATGGCAACTATCTCCCTTTCTTATGGCGAGTTGCGAGCGGCGGGTCACGGCGTACAGCCCGGCGCAACTCTCCGTTCACGCCTGTCGCCAGACGGTTCACGTTTGACTTACATAACCATCCCTCCGTCCACAACCAGGACCTGCCCGGTGATATAGGCAGCGTCGCCGGAGGCCAGAAATGCGACCGCCGCCGCGATATCTTCGGGACTTCCCGGCGTGCCCAGGGGAACCTGTTCAAGAATCTTCTCTTTGAGTCCTTCCGGGAGTTTTTCCGTCATTTCGGTGGGGATATATCCGGGCGCGACCACATTGGCGGTGATTTTCCTGCTTGCCAGCTCTTTGGCGGCGGTTTTTGTGAGGCCGATAAGCCCGGATTTCGCCGCCGTGTACCCTGCCTGTCCGGGGTTTCCCATCAACCCCGTAACGGATGAGATATTGATGATCCGTCCGGACTGCGCCCGCATCATCGGTCTTACGGCGGCCTGCATACACAGAAATGCGCCCTTGAGATTGACGTCGAGGACGGCGTCCCAGTCTCCCGGTTTCAGTCGCATCAGCAAACCGTCGCGGGCAATTCCTGCATTGTTGACCAGAATATCCAGCCCGCCCCAACGGTCCAGGACGGTCTTGAAAAGCTCGCTGACGTCGGCGGCGTTTGAAACGTCCGCCTGCAGCGCAAGCGCGCTTCCGCCGCGGCTCTCGATGGCCTCAGCCACCGCCTGTGCACGGTCGAGGCTCCGGCTGGCGCACACCGCCACCCTGGCGCCTTCTTCGGCCAGCCGGTTGGCGATGGCCTCGCCGATGCCGCGGGATCCGCCCGTGACAATCGCGGTCTTGTCTTTAAGGCGATTCATACCGTAAGACTATCCAGGTCCTTTAGAGTTCCTACAGACGACACGGCGACGCTCCTGTCGATGCGTCGCATCAGGGCGTTCAACGTGTTTCCCGGTCCGGCTTCGATCGCACGGTCGACTCCTTCCGAAACGAGCCGCGCCATTGAATCCGTCCATCGGACCGGAGAGACAATCTGTCTGATCAGAAGGTCCTTGAGCAGGTCCGGATCGGTCGTGGGTTCCGCCGTCGTGTTCGGCGCCACCGGGATGCGCGCCGGCGAGAACGGGACATTTGCAAGGGCGCCTTCAAGGGTGCCGAGGGCGGACTGCATGAGACCCGAGTGAAAGGCGCCGCTGACCTGGAGTTCCACAACCCTCCTGGCACCCTCGTCGGATGCGCTGCCCATGGCTCGCTTCACTGCAGTCGGTTCGCCCGAAATGACGACCTGACCGGGGCAGTTGAAGTTTGCGGGCACGACCACGACGCCGGGACCCAGCGATTCGCAAATGTCCACGACCGCACTGTCGTTCAGGCCTATAATGGCAGCCATTGTACCGGGGTGCATTTTCCCCGCGGCGTGCATGGCCCGTCCCCGGATACCCACGATCCGGACACCGTCTTCCAGGGACATCACCCCGGCGGCGACCAGCGCTGCCAGTTCGCCCACGCTGTGTCCGGCTACGTAATCCGGGTGGATGCCCCTGTCTTTCAGGATTTCAAATACCGAGATGCTGTGCGCGAAGATGGCCGGCTGCGTGATGGCCGTCTGCTTCAGGGATTCTTCCGGGCCGTCGAAACAGAAGGTCTTCAACCCGGTCTCGGAGATGCGGTCGGTCAGATTGAATACGTACTGTGCGATCGGTGAGGCGCTGTAAAGATCGCTGGCCATCCCCACGTATTGCGCGCCCTGGCCGGGGAATAAGAAGGCTAAGGACATAAGGGTCCAGGAACGTATTCGAAGATGATATCCGGCCATCCACTCCGGAGTGGGGGCATCAATACGCCCATTTCAGCAGGGCGCTTCCCCATGTATAGCCGGCCCCGGCGCTTGACACGACAATGTAGTCGCCCCGTTTCACACGTTCCTGTTCGACCGCTTCGGAAAGTGCGATTGGGATTGTGCCGCAGGTCGTGTTCGCGTATTTGTCGATGTTGACCAGTACGCGTTCCGGCGCCAGCTTCATTCGGCGGGCGGTCGCGTCGATGATGCGTTTATTCGCCTGGTGCGGTACCAGCAGGGCGATATCGTCGCCGCTGAGTCCGTTTCGTTCCAGCAGTTCCGCGGATACCGCGGCCATGCTGCTGCTGGCGAACTTGAGCACGCGAGGCCCGTCCTGGTGAACGTAGTGCATTTTCTTGTCAACGGTTTCGTGGCTTGCGGGATGCAGACTGCCGCCGGCCGGTTGGCACAGATACTGGCCGCCGGATCCGTCCACGTTCAGGATGAAGTCCTGGATGCCGGCGCCGGTCTCGTCGGGTTCCAGGAGGACAGCCCCCGCGCCGTCCCCGAACAAAACGCAGGTCTCCCGGTTGGTATAGTCGACTACGGAACTCATTTTATCGGAGCCGATGACCACCACTCTCCTGTGGGCTCCGCTTTCGACAAACTGTCCGCCTACGACCAGGGCGTACAGGAACCCGCAGCATGCCGCGGAGAGGTCGAACCCCCACGCGTTTTCGGCCCCCACCTCGTGCTGCACCAGGCACGCGGTGGCGGGATACACCATGTCCGGCGTTACGGTTGCTACGATAATCAGGTCGATTTCACTGGCGTCAAGGCCCTTTTGTTCCAGCAGGGACTCCATTGCCCCGGTGGCCATGTGCGAAGCGCCGAGGCCGTCATCGAGGATGCGGCGTTCTGCAATACCCGTTCGTGTTCGAATCCATTCGTCCGAGGTATCCACCATCTGTTCCAGGTCGGCATTCGTCAGCCGGCGTTCGGGGAGAAAGCGGGAGACACCGGTGACGGAAGCTTTGACTTTCTTATTCATAGGCAAGGACTGAGATTCAGGAAAAGACGAATGGTCAACGCTGCCGGGTCCGGCAATCAGACGCTTTCACCTTCGGTTACTTCGCGGCCGTTGTATTGTCCGCAGTTGGCGCAGACCCGGTGAGGCCTGTGCGGCTGGCCGCAGACGAGACAATTGGAGAAAGCGGGTCTCAAGAGCTTCCAGTGGGTCCGTCGCTTGCCGGTTCTGGAATTGGAACTCCTGCGTTTCGGGTGTGCCATTTTGAAATGCTCCTTCAGGATTGGTCTTTCAACGCTCGCAGGGCTTCCCAACGGGGGTCGATCTGAGTTGACGAACAGTTGCACTGGGTCAGGTTGAGGTTCTCACCGCAGATTGAGCAAAGCCCCTCGCAGGACGTCTTGCACAGGGGATTCAACGGCATTTCCAGCAGTATGTAGTCCTTGATTTCTTCGCCGAGGTCGACTTTGTCTCCGGATTCGTCCAGCCAGATCATCGTTTCGTCTTCATCATCTGCCATGGATTCCGGACGGTTTTTCTGGAAGACGAATTTGAAATCGGAGGAGAGGGAGAACGAAACGGGTTCCAGGCAGCGCACGCACTCGAGCCGAAGGTCGGCATTCGTCCGGCCGCTTGCAGATATGGATTCGCCTATCTTGACGAACTTGATACGCGTCTTGATGGGACCCACGAATTGCAGATCTTCATCCTGGATGTGCAACTCTTCGGGAGTTTCTTCCCAGTCCAGACTGGCCGTGCCCTCTTCGAGTTCATTGAGCGCGACGATCATTGAATTGTGTCCGTTAGCAGTCCGTGGATAAAGTCGCTCTGCAGGCGAGGCCG
>JAAXHE010000366.1:0-7866 GCA_012271065.1 Candidatus Latescibacterota bacterium | reverse complement strand
AAGGCGCGCAACCGAGTCCCATCCTGTGATTCGGCGAGGGCGTGCAACGCGGTATTTCGACCGCAAGGGCCGGCCGCAGCCCGGATGGGCTTTTTCAACGGGCTGTTAGGCGACGGGTGTCTGTTCTAAGTGCTATCTCCGAAGAAGAAGGCGATTTCATCTTCCGCGGTCTCGGGTGAGTCCGACGCGTGTACGGCGTTGCGCTGAACGGTTGTGCCGAATTCTCTGCGAATGGTGCCTTCAGCGGCTTTCGCCGAATCGGTTACACCTATGATTTCGCGCAGGATCGACACCGCGTCATCCCGCTCGAGCGCCGTCGGTACGACGGGACCCGAGGACATGAAGTCGATCAGGCCAGGAAAAAAAGGTTGTCCCTCGTGTACTGCGTAGAACCGGGTGGCCTCCTCACGCGTGAACCGCGTCATTCTCATCTGTTGGATCTTGAACCCCTTGTCTTCCACACGTTTCAGGATGTCGCCGACGGCATTCCGGGAAACCGCGTCCGGTTTGATAATCAACAATGTGCGTTCCGGCATCGACACCCACGCTTTCCGTCCGGATAATAAAGGGCAAGATGGCGTATCACGCTGAAGATGAAGAAGATAGATTTTCTCCGGGAATTTGTCAATATCAAACTTCGAATTCGGGCGGTCACCATAAAGCGGTGAGACGCCGGGAGACGAGCTTTCAACCGGCAACGAAGAACGGGGAGACGTAAGCCGGGAGACGGAAGAGATAGCCTGCCCCGTGATGAATCTTTTCGTGCCGAAGGCAAGAAGGAAACACATACCGGGCGAAGATTTCTTCTCCCGTCTACCCTCTACCGTCTCACCGCCTTTCAGGTTTTCTTCAGCAGCGTTCTCAGATGGTATCCCGCCGCTGCGGCGAGTGCCGCGACAACGCCACCGATCAGCGCCGTGAGCACGACCAGCATGGTTGGATTGGAGAGTCCGGCGATACCGGCGATCTTCGCGGTGAGCACGCCGCCGGATTTCAGATGGATATAACCGGCTGAAGCCAGCCATAGAATGCCCGCGCCGCTGAAGCCCGCGCCCAGTGCTTTCCACGCGCTGGGCGCCTTCCAGAAACCCGCCGCGAATCCCGCGACCCCGATTCCCCACCACGGCAGCGTTAGGCCGGCAATCAGGCCGAATACAAGGACGTATAGAGCGGTTGAGATCATATAGAGAAAGCTATCAGCAAAAACCGGGGAGACGTGAGCCGGGAGACGGTAGAGATGACCTGCCTCGTGAGGATTCTTTTCGTGCCCAAGGCAAGGAGGAACGAAATATCGGGCAAGGATGTCTTCTGCCGTCTACCCTCTGCCGTCTCACGGTCTTTTGACCAGCGTCAACCGTTCCTCGACACGCCCCTGGCCGTCTTCCGGCGTTTTCATAAACAGCAGCTCGTCGAGTTCGCCGCTTACCCACTTGTCAACGAAGTCGTCGTAATGACGGCTGCCCGGGTTGCCGGACTGGCCGCCCGGATAGATCCCCCAGGCCTTTACTTCAGGACCGAGGGATACGACCATGCGCCAGCAAGGGCCGTGGCCCCCGCGAGTCGCATTGACGATGTCGCGGCCGCCGCCGACGAACAGATCCATTCGCGAGAATTCAGGGATCCTCAACAAATGCCTGATTTCCGCCCCCCTGCGACCCCATTCCCAGGTCTCGCCGATTGGACCCAGCCTGATGTTCAAATCTCTGCACGTTGACGCAAACGTAATGCGGGTTAGGTCGGGCAGCGTTTCGACCTGTTCCGTCGCTGTGTTGTCGAACCATCTTGCTTCGGGCTCATCGAGAATCATCCTTACCGTTCGATCCGCGGAAGGGCGTTGCAAACCGGGGCCTGATCCGCTGAATTCATCGTTCCAGACTGCCCGGTAGAGTTTTCCCCACCAGGTTTGGAAAATGGTGGGGGCAATCTCGCCGGCATTCGCGGAATAGTCCCAGTTCCGGAGCGCGCGGTAGACGGCCGCCTGATCGGGACTGAGTGACTGTCGATCGATATACGCCAGCAGGACGGGCAGGACGGCCTCGGCACGGAGGTGCTTCGTGTCGAGCTGCAGGTTCCTGAAGTCCTCGGGTGTAATGTCCTTCATTTCGGCCAGGCGTTCGTTGATTCGGCGTGCTCGCATCGGCGAGGCGTAGACGTCTGCCAGCCAATAGGGATAGGTTGGGTCCGCCGGCCGCTGATTGGCGGAACTGACGAAGCCGCGAGCTGGATTCCTGACGTGGGGCTTGTGGGCGTGCGGTATCCAGTCCTGCCAGTCGTGGAGAGGGTCCGAGCCGTCGGCGGTGAAGGCGCCCTGGCCCTCCCACCTTACGGGGAACCGGCCGTTGTGCCAGACTGCGATATTCCCTTCAACGTCGGCGAAGGCGAAGTTCTGCCCGGGAGCGGTGAGATACGGCAGCGCCTCGACGAAATCGCCGTAGCCGCACGCGGCATTGAGCCGGTGGCAGGCCAGCCACTCGTTCCCGCCGTCATGAGCCGTCCACCGGAACGCATGGCGTTCCGGCACCCGCGAGTCGGACGGCCTGTAGCTGGAATCCCATACGATCGGTCCGTGATGGGTATAGCGCACGGTGTCGAGAAAGGTCGCGGCGCCGCGCACCCTGATTTCTTCGACCAGCGTTTCCACGGTGCGCCACCTGTCGCCGTGCCGGTATTCCTGAAGCGTGTCGTCCTTGAAGGTGATCTCGTACCAGTCCGTCACGTCCGTTCCAGCGTTCGTGAACCCCCACGCGATATGCCGGTTGAATCCGATAACCACGCCCGGTCCGCCCGGCAATGACACGCCGTAGACGTTGACGGACGGATTCACGAGTTGAACCTCGTACCAGAGTGAAGGCAGGGAAAGGCCCAGGTGAGGGTCATTCGCCAATATGGGATACCCGCTGGCTGTCCTTGTTCCTGAGACCGCCCAGTTGTTGCTTCCGATTCCATCGCCGCTTCCCGTGCCGATCGACCCCCGGATGAGCGGCGTATCCGGCCGGATGACTTTCCTGGGCTCGAATTCCCATGGGGTTCCCGCCGGGATCACCGTATCGTCTCCAGCGGATGGGTGCGAGAACAGATCCCGTACAATCTCCTCGCCGAACCGGTCGAGCGTGTTGTTCATCCTGAGTTCCGCGTTCCCGCCGCGCAGTATCCACGCCATCGACTTGATCAGGATAGCGCATTTCAATGGCGTCCAGGGCTCGGGGGCGTAACCCAGCAGTTTGTACTCAATGGGGTAGTCCCTCGCGCGAAGGCTGCTGATGTGTGCATTGACGCCGTCTGTGTACGCGGAGACGGACAGCCGGGTTTCCGGCTCGGCCATTATGTCCTTGAGCGTATTCCGGGCGCCGTATGCCAGGCCGACCCGCCGTTGGTACCGGTCGCGTTCCAGAGCGCCGGGCCCCAGAATTTCGGCAAGCCGCCCTGCCGCGGCCGTGGTTTGAAACTCCATCTGCCAGAGGCGGTCCCTTGCGGTAATGTACCCCTGCGCGAAGTACAGGTCCCGGTCGTTCTGCGCGAAGATGTGAGGCACCCTGCGTTCGTCATAAAGTACCGTTACGGGTTCGAGCAGTCCCGCGATCCGCAATTCGCCTTCCGCCGGCGGGTCCTGCGTCTCGGCGTTCTGCCAGAAACCGTGGAACGGACTCAGGAATCTTCCCGCGGCCGGAAACCCGCCCATCCTGGTATCCAGGGCCAGAACAACGATCACGGCGATGACTGTGGAAGCGATGAATTTGAATAAAGGCATAAGGCTGAAGAATCGGTGAGACGTGAGACGTGAGCCGGGAGAGATTGCCTGCCTAGTTAGGGTTCATTTCGTGCTCCAGGCAAGGAGGAAAAATACACCGGGCAAGGGCTTCTTCTACCGTCTCACCTCTACCGTCTACCCGCATTTCTTCTACCGGCTTCCGTTTACCTTCTCACCGCCTTTAGAATTGTCGCCGCTAGGCGCGGGGCCTGCCTTGTGCATGGCGCGAATTGCCCTACAGGATGCACTTGACCCTCTGGCCTGCCAACCCCGAAGGACAACGTAAATCGTTGCGGGAGGGAACAACGCGCCCTGCTCTGGAAGGACTCGCGAGAAACTTCGCGCTCGATAACCGAATACCCGTTTGAGTGCGAGACCTCTCCCCCCGGCCCTCTCGGGGGAGCTATCAGCTGTCAGCTAAAACCGGTTAGCGATATTGCATATCAATGCCAATCAGCGATGTCCACGGCGGAATTGAATTCGTAGGGGCAACCCTTGTGGTTGCCCGCCCGTCGGAAATTTCCTTCGCGCATGTTGATCGCTCACCCTGATCGACCGTCCTGAACCGGGATCCCCTTCGCTTCAGCGAATGCCGTAACCGCATCGATGATCTGCGGTTTTATAATCTGGTTGTCGTTATAGCTCAGTGCAGTGAAGTCAATCTTGACGGTTTTGCCACTATCGAGCCGAAATTGGACTCTCATCAACTCAATGTGAATCTCGGAAATCAACGTCCAGGGAATTCTTCGGCGTATGAAGAGTCCCTTGTCAATTTCCAGATTGCCATCTTTGAACGCGATGATGTACCTGTTCAGACGTTGCGCGAGACCAACAAGGGGTAAGACAAGCAGTCCGAACGCCAATTGGATGGCACCAAGAGTAGTGTTGTCCTCCAAATTCAAGAAGCCAATAACAATCCATATGACCCCCAAACCGGTCCAGATTCCGCGAAATGGTCGAGTCACCGGTACAGTAAGGTCAAAGGTACGCTCTTCCATCGGATACGTCCTCCTTCTTTGTTCGAACGGTGGCGTATTGATCACCCGCGTCCGGGCGCGATACGATGTCGATCCTCTGTATGACCTGAGTCCAGGCTGGTTCGGCCCGGACACACCGGCGACGATCTATCGGATAATATAAGCCCGTAGTCCATAAAGCGAGAACCAAAGATTCAGCGGCTGCCGGGCTCAAATCGTCCTCGTCAGACGAGTTGTCTTTCTCTAAAAACCCTTCGTGCCTATATTGTGGAACCAAGTTGGGACGCACGCAAACAGACCATTCTACCGAGACTACAGAAATGAAATACGGGTTCTACATTCTGGATGTCTTCACCTGGACGGCGTTCGGGGGAAACCAACTGGCGGTTTTGCCCGATGCGAGGGGTCTCAGCGCGGATGGCATGCAGAAGGTCGCCCGCGAGTTCAATTTTTCCGAAACCACGTTCGTGTTGCCCCCAACTGACGATTCTGCGACTGCCCGGGTGCGAATCTTCACGCCTGCGGCCGAGGTGGACTTTGCGGGTCATCCCACGGTCGGTACGGCATGCGCCCTTCGCTATAGCGGACATACGGATTCGGATTGCGTTATTCTCGAAGAGAATGTCGGCCGGATTCCCGTGAGGATCTCAAATCAGGACGGCGTATTGTATGGCACCCTGACCAGCGATGCGCCGCTGGATTACGCGGCGGAGGGACCCTCGACAGCATCACTTGCGGAAGTCCTTTCCCTGGACAGGGACGACGTCCTTGACGGGTTCTTCGCGGGCGTGGGACTGAACTTCTGTTTCGCGCATCTGGTGGCGAGAGAGGCCGTGGATCGAGCTTCCGTGGACAAGCAGGCGTGGGGCAGATTGCTTTCCGATGCACGGTCGTCAGATATTTTTTTCTTCTCGGGCGAATTGAGATCCGGTGCGGAAATTTACGCGAGGATGTCGGCGCCTTCATATGGCATTGACGAAGACCCGGCCACGGGCAGCGCCGTCGCCGCGCTTGTCGGCGTCGCGGGACTCAGAAGCGGCGTCCGATCCGGTGCATTGGAACTGTCGGTGACGCAGGGCGTGAAGATCGGCCGCGCAAGCAGGATGGACGCGGCTGCGCGTATGCGGAACGGAGACGTGGTGTCGGTCGACGTGGGGGGACCTGCCGTCTTGACCGCCACAGGTGAGATTGAGGTCGGCGACGACTGGCTTCAGGACGAGGGGTGACAGAGAAATGCGTCTGCTAATCATCGACGGCTGGACCCTGGAAGGCAACCGGATCCACGCGCACGCCGGGGTGGAGGAGCAGGCACGCGTCTTCGAGTCGCTCGTTCGAGAAAACCAGCCCGATGCGGATGTTCGGATTGTCCACACGTATGGCGACGCCGGACCGTCAGACCTGGACTTCGGCAGGTACGATGGCGCGGTCTGGACCGGCGGGGGCGGCAACATCTACGAAGACAATCCATTCAACAGGCGTCAGCTGGCGTTGGGCGAGCGGGTACTCGCGGATGTACCCCGCGTCTGGGGAAGCTGCTGGGGGTTTCAGGTCATCACCACCGTATGTGGCGGGGAGGTGGCGCCGGCGCGCCGTCCAGAAATCGGCATCGCGAGAGACATCACGGTACGATCCGCGGACTATGCTGAAATCATGTATCGCGGCAAGCCGTACACATTCGACGCGCCTGCCCATCACTTCGACGAAACCGCCCGGCTGCCGCGGGAGTTCGATGTTGTCGCAGAAAATGCGACAACACTGCAGGCCGTCGTTTCAAAGGACCGGCGTATCACCTGCACGCAATACCATCCGGAACTGCCGTACGACTACATCGGAAAACTGATGCTGCACTGGGCGCCGAATTACACGTCGATGTTCACCGAAGACGACTTTAAGAATCTGCTGGCGAGTTTGAAGACGAAGGAGAAGGAAGAAAAGAGCTTCAGGAAAATCGAGTTCAGAAACTGGCTGGAATTTGTGAGGCGAGGCGGGTAGGACATTTGATGTGGAAACCGTGAAAGAGACCTCTCCCGAGGCCCTTCAAAAGCGGGTAGACGTAAGCCGGTAGACGGGAGAGATTGTCTGCCTCGTTAGGTTTCTTCTCGTGCCGGAGGCGAGATGGAATAGCATACCGGGCAAGGATTTCATCTCCCGTCTACCCTCTTCCCTCTCACCGCCTTCCGGCGACCGGCCGGTCGCCCGCCTGTCACGCAGACCTCTCCCCCCAGCCCCCTCTCCTGCGAGGAGAGGGGGAGGTAAGCCAGGAGTCACCTTGCCGATACCGTGACCCATCACCGTTTCCCCTTCAGTCAGGAAGGGGGTCGGTACGGTCACCCTGAGCGGCCGTCCTGTATAGGAATCCCTTTCGCTTCCGCGAACTCGGTCAGCGCCGCGATGATCTGGGGTTTTACGATCTGGTTGTCCGTATAGCTCAGATTGAAATTCCACTTCACGTTTTTCCCCTCCTTGAGCGCTATTTCCAGTTTCATCAGTCGTACTTTGATTTCGGCAATTGACGCCCAGGGAATTCTTCGTGGCTTGACTAAAGCTCTCTCCAGCGTCAGGTGCGAATCGTCAAACGCAATGACATACCGGTTCAAGCGCGGCACAAGAACAACGGAGAGCATGAAAAACGCACCAAAAGCGATCTGTGCAACGCCCAGTACATTGTCACCCCGCTCAATACTGAACGCGCCACCTGCAATCTGGATCGCTCCAAAAGCGCTCCAACCTCCTAATAATAGACGGCTTACGGGGACGGATAGATCGAAGGTTCGTGATTCCATGAATTTCACCTCCTTCTGGACGAACCAGCAGGCATTTGGCCGGATGACGTCCCGGCCGGACTCTTCAGGTATCCCATCGCTGGATCAAACCCTAATCGGTTCGGATATGAAAAAATCCAGACTCCAGGTACGGGATATTTGCCTAAGGCGTCGAACCGATGACCATGAATGTAGCGAGGTTGCGTCTACGACAACTTCTTTTTCAATGGGACTGCGGATGTGTGAAAGGCGACCTCAGGATGCAGCCGGTTTTCTTCAGTTTGTCTTCAAGGAATATACGGGAATTTGGAGTATTCCAGCTTGTCAGCATTCCAATTTGTAAGTATAATTGTTCATTGCTGTCCAAGAACCGCGAGAT
>JAAXHE010000085.1 GCA_012271065.1 Candidatus Latescibacterota bacterium | reverse complement strand
GGCTGAATCTGCAGCGGATGTACGACCTTGACGTCGCCCGTTCCAGGACGGACGTCAGCGCCATCGAGCCGCTTGTCAAGGTGTCCGGTTGAGCCAGCTCTGCACACGAGAAGGGTACGACAGGAGATCGAAAGAGCAGTGGATTTCCGCATCGTTGAGGAAACCGCCGACGTGCTGCCCGAATACGGCAGTGTGCCGATCGCCTTCGAAGTGAACAGCCGCTTTCGCGTCGAACGGGTATCCGGCGGTCTGGGGGGAATCCGGCTGATCGAAGAAGCCGTGAAGCCGCCCTATATCAAGGGCTACGACCGGCCCGACGGCCCCGAACGATGGGCGCGCAAACCGTGGGACCTGTCGAATTGGAAATTTCTGGGCGCGTTCCGGGAGCGAGAGCGCATCGGCGGCGCGAGCGTCGCCTTTCACGACGATGACATGAACTATTGCGAAGGGCGGGAAGACCTCGCCGGCCTGTGGGACATTCGCGTCCGCCCGGACTACCGGGGACGGGGCGTCGGCAAGTCGCTGTTTCAACACGCCGAGACCTGTGCGAGGAATCGTGGTTGCAATCAGTTGAAGATAGAAACCCAGAACACCAACGTCGCCGCCTGCCGCTTCTACGCGCGGATGGGGGCCAGGCTCGGCAAGGTCCATCTCTACGCCTACCGTGCGGAAGGCCTGGACGAGGTGGAACTGACCTGGTACAAGGAGTTGTAACGGAACGGCAGGTTGCGATCGGGTACGATGTGCCCGTGCGTGACAAGACATCAACAGTGGATTCGGGTGCGAATATGGGGCGTTGAGGGAATTGCACCGGCATTTCGAATAGACGCGGGCGTGGAATCACGAAGCCGATCTGAGAGTAGATCGGCGTTTTTTTTTAGCAACGTCCGGCATCCCGGCAATTGGCTGCAGGAGCTTCCCTGGTACGGATGCATCCACTTGACTTTCGAGGCCCGCCTCGGCATATTGGCAGCCGTGGATCCGGCGGTATCTGATGCGTCTATCCGGAGGTTAGGCATGAGCCTGGTTTTATTCTCGGCATTTGCGACAGTCCTCGCAGCGCTTCTGTTGATCTTCAGGCGCGCGGCAAGTGCGGGGACTCGTGATTTCGGTGACGGGTTCGCGCGCCACGGCGTGGCGGCGCCGGTGTGTCGTGCGCGAGGGGTAGCGGCAACGGTAGACGGCGACGGGCGGCCGATCGTCCTGGCGTGGCCGATGGACCACCGGGGTTGCGGGTCGATTCTCGTGATCGACGCCCGGTCGGGCGAGGTGGAGCAGATTCCGACTCCGTTCGGGATGGCCTCCACGCCCTTCGCCGTTCTGTTGTCCACGCGTAACCGGTTCTATTCGTATTTCGACAAGTTCGTGGAGTTCGACGCCGAATCACGCCGCTTCACGTTCTGGTCCGACGCGCCGCCGAGATTCGCCATGTCGTTTACAGAAGACGATAACGGCACGGTCTGGACGTCCGCGTATCCCAACTGCGAATTGCTGAGCTTCGATCCGGACAGCGGAAAACTGGAGAACCACGGCCCGCTGAACCATGAGGATTGGCCGCAGTACCCGAGGACGATCGCGGTGGACGGTTCCGGGTGGGTCTACGCGGGCATCGGCGCCACGCGCGGGCAGATCGTTTCATTCAATCCGGCAACAGGCGAACGTGCCGCATTGATTCCCGAGTCCGACCGCCGGCACGGCTCATCGACCGTCTACAGGGGCGTGGACGGCAAGGTGTACGGGAGAACGTTCGACACCGGTCCGTGGTGGGCGATGCTCGAAGGCGCGGTGACGCCCGTGGACGCGCCCGCCGCCGAGCGGCCGATCCTGGCCGGCATCCAGGAGGCGGTCCTGGACAATTTCCCGGATGGCTGGTCGCTCGATGAGATCAACCTTCCGGAGAAGTACGTCGAGGTCAACGAGGCGGGAACGGTAAGACGTCTGGAAATCGACTATGAATCGGCCGGATCCCCCATCCTGTCGATCGCGGAGGGTCCTGACGGCAGAATCCACGGTTCGACCGGGCATCCCCTGAGGTTCTATACGTACGATCCGGAGGCGGATGCGTTCACCCACCACGGTCTGTTGGACCTGATCGGACACCTGAACGCGCTCGCCGTTCAGGGCGAAAAGATCTACTGCGCGGAGTACGCGGACGGCAGGCTCTGGGAATACGACCCCGCGCGGCCGTGGGACGATCGGGCCCCCGAGGACCCGAACCCCAGGGTTTTGATATCCGTGAATCCCACAATTATCCGCCCGCACGCGCTGCTGGCGCACCCGGACGGGCGGCGGTTGATCATGACGGGAACGCCGGGCTATGGCTTGACGGGCGGGGGGATGCTGATCTGGGATACCGGGTCCGGGAGCCATACGCTGTTGACTCACGAGGAGCTGATTCCCGCCCACAGCACGGTATCGATTGTGGCGCTGCCGGACGGGAAGATCGTGTGCGGGACGACGATAAGTCCCGGAACGGGAGGTGAGACGCACGCGAAGGAGGCGGAACTCTACATTCTGGATCCGGATGAAGGCCGTGTGCTTTTTCGCGAAGTGGTTGTGCCCGGCGCCACGGTGATTCCTGACATGCTCCTGGGTCCCGACGGATTGATCTACGGCCTGGCCGCAGGATCCGCATTCTTCGTTTTCGATCCCGGGTCGCGCGAGATCGTCCACTTCGAGGCGAAGCTGCCTTACGGCGACCTGGCGGGCCAACAGGCCCCCAGGATCATGGCGGCGGGACCCGACAACGAGATCTACGCGCTCTTTCGCAACGCGATCGTTCGGATCGAACCGGGTTCGTTCGAACACGCGTCGCTGGGAACACCCCCGGTGAATGCGAATGCGGGCATTGTCATTCGCGGGGGCAGGCTCTATTATACCCACAGATCGGAAGTCTGGAGCTTCCGGATTCCGGGCCCCTAGCGCAATGTTCGCGGGAATGCCGCAGGCGCGGCGCCGCGAGAAGGGACGAATCGGCAGGAGAGTCGCGAGGTCTTTCCCGGGACAGCGCTAGGCCATAAGCGCCTGCCACAGGGCTTTGTAGTAACGCAAGAGCCGTTCCGGCTCCGGGCTGTCGGGGATTTCGGCCAGGGTGTATCCGTCGTATCCTTCGGCTTGCAGCAGCCCGAAGAGTTCCCGCCAGGGGTATTCGGCTTTGTGCAATTCGTTGATGTGCACGAGTCCGATTTTGTGTTTCAGCAAGTCGAAGCCGCTCCTGACCGAGCCGTCAACAACGTCCTGGGGGTTGCAGTTCCAGCAGATGTAGACGTTGTCATGGCCGGCATGGTCGATGATCGTGCGCATGCGCCGGGGTTCGCACGTGTCCCTGCCGTGGACCTCAACGCGAATCTGGACGCCCAGGTCCACGGTTGCTTCGCCGCATTCTCCCAGCGCGCGCCCGATCTGTTCCAGGGTCTCTTCTTCCGGAATGCCTTTTTCCGTCTGCAGCGCGTTTGGACGCACCTTGACGCCGGAGCAGCCCAGGTCCGCGGCGAGTCTCGCGTATTCGACGGTCCCGTCGATGTTCCGGCGCACGGTCTCCGGGTCTGCGTCATGGTACTCGTAAATGCTTCCCAGGCCGACGATGTCGACTTCCGCGTCTTCGAACCGACGTCGGACAGCGCTCCGTTCGGCGGATGAAAGCGCAATCTCCACGCCGTGTGCGTGGGTGGTGCGAAGTTCAACGCCCTGGATTCCCGTGGTGTGGCACATGTCGATCAGTGTGGGGACATCCCAGTCTTTCGCGATCTGATAGGTGACGATTCCAAGTTTCATCCGGTAGGCTCCTTTCGTGCCTCGCATGCAGAGCGACACTGTCAACGGACTGTCAAGAATTCGATGTCAAGATATCGGCTCCCGGCCGAATGTCAACGCCTTTGTATTTCACGAACAGCGCCGTCGACTGCGCGTCCTGTCCTGATGACGCTTCACTGCAGGGGCAACGGCCGAGGGTAACGCGTTCCTCACGTAAAGACCATTCGCTTTTCCTGCTGAGGACTTAATGCAGGACCAGACTCCGAATAACGAAAACCAGAGGGATGGATGAGCCTTCCGGATTCTGAACTCGCCGCAGGGTTTCAAATAAGACGGGCGGCTTCGGGAGATATGGAGCGCGTGGGTGAGATCGCCCGTCAGGCGTGGCAGAGGATCCACGCGAGTACCGCTGAAATCATGGGAGAGGAAATGCACGCCGTGCTGTGCGCGAATTGGGAGGATGAGAAAACGGCCGCGGTCCGCCGCCACTGGGAGGCGCATCCGGAGTGGTTCCGCGTTGTCGTTGCCACACAGACGGGGCGTGTGGCGGCATTCCTGACGTTTTCGATCGATCAGAGGAAGTCCCTGGGCAGAATAACGAACAATGCCGTTGCGCCCGAAGCACAGGGCAACGGACTCGGCACGGCAATGTATCGCTACGCCCTGGATTGCTTCAGGTCTGAGGGCCTCCGTTTTGCGTGCGTGGGTACGGGTCTGGACGAGGGTCACGCCCCGGCGCGCCGCGCATACGAGAAAGCGGGGTTCAATATTGCCCAGCACCAGGTAATGTATTATCAATACCTGTAAGTCTTAATCTGAAGTCAATACCGGTTCGTGGGGTCGCTCTGATGATCGCTACGGCGGACCGCGGGGTCCCGGTCCGCGGTCGTAGTGTCATGTCAGCCGGCGGATATGATTCACAAATACAGGAGTATGATTCATGAAAGTACTGATTACATCGGCGGGGACGGCGCTTGCCCAGGCATTGGCGGCGGATCTTTCGCAGCGGCACGAGGTGACGTTGACCGACGTCTCGGACGTCACCACGGAGTTTCCCTTTCGTCAGTGCGAGTTGGGCCACGATGGCGAGACGGAATCGCTGGTGGAAGGAATGGATGCGATCGTGCATGTCGCGGAACTGCCCGAAGGCCAACGGAGTGACGAGCGCGAGATCGATTTCCAGACGCGCTGTACGTACAATCTGATGGTTGCCGCCAGGGGAAAAAACGTCGCCCACGTGGTGTACCTCAGTTCGTTGAGCCTTTTCGAGACATGCGATCCGAACTGGAACGTGACGGAGCAATGGGCGCCGAGGCCGTCGCCGGACGCGGGACCTATGGGGAAGTACCTGGGTGAATTCACGTGCAGAGAATTCGCGCGTGAACATTCGGTGCGAGTGACGTGTTTGCGACTCGGGGAAGTTGGCGGCGAAGGCGACGCCGCGTTGTCGGTGAAGGACGCGGTCAGGGCCATCGCATCGGCACTGACGATTGAGGGGCCGATGTGGCGGGTTCTGCACGTGCAGTCCGAAGTTGAAAACGCGAGGTTTCCCATCGGCCAGGCCAGGGAAGCCCTTGGAATCTAAATCCTTGAACCCGTGCGACGCTGGAGACGGATATGAACGTCGTGATTTACGGCGGCAACGGGATGCTGGGGCCGCACGTCGTAAAGGCGCTTGAAGGGCGCGTGACCCTTCGGATCACGGATCTGGAGCCGTTTGAAACGTCCCACGAGATGATGCCCGTGGACGTGGCGGACCCTGTGGCCGTCATGCGCGCCGCGGAAGGGATGGACGCGATTATCAACCTGTCGGTTCTGCGGCCGCATCGAAAAATCGCGTTCGACGTGAATGCCCTGGGATGCTACAACGTGATGCGCGCGGCTGTGAGGAACGGGATCCGGCGCGTGATCAACACGGGGCCGTACTTTACCGTACAGGGCGACCCCTTCAGGGACTGGGACTATCACTTCGGTCCGGACGTGCCCCCCAGACCCGGAACGGGTCTGTATGTGCTGTCCAAGGGATTGGGCCAGGAAATCTGCCGGATCTTCACGTCGAATTTCGACGTGTACGTGCTGTGTTACCTGTTCTGGAGTTTTCGCGGTCACGACCCGTCCTCTCAACCGGTTCACGACCGGTCTTTTATTGTGACGTGGCGGGATGCCGCCGGCGCGTTCCTCCCCGGACTGGAAATTCCACTGGAGCGTCTGCCGTCAAGATGCGAGGTATTCAATATTCTCGGCGACCGGCCGCACGGGCACTATACAAACGCGAAGGCCAGACGGCTCCTGGGGTGGCAGCCGAGGGACGGGCTCGAATACACGTACATTAAAAGATAGACAACCGGGAATCCGCGGGCCGGCGCGGGTACATCCTACGGCGCGCCGCGAACGCTGCGGATGTCCGGGCGCGGGGTATACACACGATTGGAGATGAGCGTGAAGGTCGTAATTTATGGCGGCAACGGCATGCTGGGGCCGCATGTCGTAAAGGCGCTTGAAGGGCGCGTGACCCTTCGGATTACGGATCTGGAGCCATTTGAATCGTGCCACGAGATGATGCCCGTGGACGTGGCGGATCCGGAGGCCGTCATGCGCGCGGCGGAAGGGATGGACGCGATCATCAACCTGTCGGTTCTGCGGCCGCATCGAAGGGTCGCATTCGACGTGAATGCACTGGGGTGCTACAACATCATGCGCGCGGCGGTCAAACACGGAGTCCGTCGCGTCATCAATACGGGCCCGCATTTTACCGTACAGGGCGCACCCTATGAGGGGTGGGACTATGGGATCGGCCCTGACGTGCCGCCGATGCCCGGTACGAACCTGTACGCGCTTTCAAAGGGGCTGGGACAGGAAATCTGTCGGATCTTTACGGCGCATTGCGACGTTTACGTGTTGTGTTTTATGTTCTACATCTTCAGAGATCATGACGCGTCGACCGAGCCGGTTCGGGACTGGTCGTTTCTGGTATCGTGGCGCGACGCGGCCGCCGCGTTCGTTCCGGGGCTGACCATCGAACTGGACCGGTTGCCTTCGCGGTGCGAGGCCTTCAACATTTTCGGCGATCGCCCGCACGGACAGTTTTCAAACGAGAAGGCAAAGCGGATCCTGGGGTGGCAGCCATCAGATGGGCTGGAATACACGTATTTGAAGAAATAGGTTCGTTTCCACCGTTTCAATATACGAGGTTGTGTTCGTGAATTATACACCGCACACGGATCAGGACATTCGGACGATGCTGGATACGATAGGGATCGATTCAACGGAGACGCTCTTCGATCCCGTCCCAGAGTCTCTGCGGCTGGGTTCCCTGGATCTGCCTGCCGGGATCAGCGAGATGGAGGCGTTGGGACTGATCGAGGAACTCGGCCGCGCGGCGCGGGAGCAGGCCCCGGAGCTGTCGTTCGTGGGCGGCGGCGCCTACGAGCACTTCACGCCCAGCGTCGTCGACGCGATGATTTCCCGCGGCGAGTTCTACACGGCATATACGCCCTATCAGCCGGAGGTGAGCCAGGGTACGCTGCGGGCGATTTTCGAGTTCCAGACCATGGTCTGCGAGTTGACCGGTATGGAAGTGGCCAACGCCTCCATGTACGACGGCGCATCCGCCCTGGCGGAAGCGGTAATGATGGCGGTCCGGATCAACGACGGTACGCGGGTACTGCTGCCGCGCAGCCTGCACCCGTTCTACCGGCGTGTCGTGGAGACTTACGTTCGGGGTATCGGACTGGAACTGGTGGAGATTCCCTGGACGGACGCCGGAACCGTCGACATCGAGCTTGTCGAGGCGGAACTGAATGACGATACCGCCGCGGTCGTGGTGCAGAATCCGAATTTCCTGGGTGTGCTGGAACCGCTGGACGCGATGGGCAGCCTGCTGCAGGACCATCCGTCGGCCTACGTGGCGTCGGTGAATCCGATTTCCGTCGGGGTGATACGGCCGCCGGGAGACTTCGGAGCGGACATTGTGGTTGGCGACGGTCAGCCCCTGGGCCTGCCGTTGTCCTACGGCGGCCCCTACGTGGGAATGTTCGCCACGCGCGAACAGCATGTTCGACGAATGCCCGGGCGTGTGGTCGGGCAGACCACCGACGTGGACGGAAAGCGCGGGTTTGTGATGACGCTCCAGACACGCGAACAGCATATTCGAAGGGAACGGGCAACCTCGAACATCTGCACGAACCAGACGCTGTGCGCGACGGCCGCGACCGTCTATCTGGCGTCGCTCGGGCCCAATGGCCTGCGTGAAGTTGGTATGTTGAACTGGAACCGAAGCCACGAAGCTGCGTCCGCGCTGTGCGGCATCGACGGGCTTTCTCTGAAGTTTTCGGGCGCGTCGTTCAACGAATTCGTGATTGAAACGCCCCGCCCCGCGCGCGAAGCGCTCGAAGCGTTACGGATGAAGGGTATCGCAGGCGGGATCGATCTGGGGCGCATTTATCCGGAACTGGACCGGTGTGTCCTGGCGTGCGTAACCGAAACGAAGACCGGTGCGGACGTGGCGCGCCTGGTTGACGCCTGGAGAGACATATAATGGACAGGGATCTGCTGATTTTCGAACGAGGCGAAAGCGGGCGCAGGTGCACACGGTTTCCGGACGCGGGGGACGCGTTTGTACCGATACCGGACGGGATGCATCGGAGTGACGCGCCCGCACTGCCGGAAGTCAGCGAACTGGAGCTGGTGCGCCATTACGTGAATCTTTCGTCCATGAACTTCAGTATCGATACGGCGTTTTACCCGCTGGGTTCCTGCACGATGAAGTATAATCCAAAGGTACACGAACGCGTTGCGCGCCTGCCCGATTTCGCGGGATTGCATCCCTTTGCGGACGAGACGGCGTCGCAGGCTGCGTTGCGGGTTATGTGGGAGATGGACGGGATATTGAGGGCCGTCACCGGAATGGACGGGTTTACGTTTCAGCCGGCCGCGGGTGCGCAGGGAGAGTTCGTCGGCATCTCGCTGATAGCGGCGTACCATCGCGAGAATCAGGACGACAGGCAGGTTGTGCTGATTCCGGATTCCGCACACGGAACGAACCCCGCGACTGCGGCGATGTGCGGTTTTCGGGTGGAGACGTTGAAATCCACCGACCGGGGAACAGTGGACGTGGCGGACCTGAAGGCCAAGATGAACGACCGGGTCGCGGGATTGATGCTGACCAATCCGAACACTTTCGGCGTATTCGAGGACGAAATCCAGGACATCCAGCAGGTGGTCCACGACGGCGGAGGCCTGCTCTATTACGACGGAGCGAATTTGAACGCATTCCTGGGACAATGCAGACCCGGAGATATGGGATTCGACGTTGTCCACATCAACCTGCACAAGACCTTCACGACCCCGCACGGCGGCGGTGGTCCCGGGTCAGGACCCGTCGGCGTGAAAGACGCGTTGCTGCCTTACCTGCCGGTTCCCGTCGTCACGCAATCGGGCGATCGTTTCGGGCTGGACTACGATCGTCCGCGGTCGATCGGAAAGGTCAGTACGTTCTACGGCAATTACGGGATGGTGATTCGCGCGTACGTCTATGCAAGAATGCTTGGTGCGGAAGGAATGCGGCGCACGAGCGAGATGGCCGTCCTGAACGCGAATTACATCGCCAGCCGGCTGGACGGGTATTACGACCGCCCCAAGTCCGCGCAGCCCATGCACGAAATGGTGTTCTCGGCGTCGCGGCAGAAGAGGTCCAGCGGGGTCAGCGCTCTGGATATCGCCAAGAGACTGATCGACTACGGCCATCACCCGCCAACGATTTATTTTCCTCTGCCCAGGGTGGCGCCCGAGGCGATGCTGATCGAGCCCACGGAGACGGAAAGCCTGGAACAGCTTGACGAGTTCATCGACGCCATGATACAGATCGCCGCGGAGGTGGAAGAAGACCCCGACCTGTTGCACCACGCGCCGCACCACACACCCGTCCGGAGGCTGGACGAAGCAACGGCCGCGCGAAAGCCCGTGCTGCGGGTGACGGGGGGCGAATGAACTCCCCGGGCGGATTCGCATCAGACGCAAAGAAAGGGCCGCGATGGATATCGCGGCCCTTTCTTCATCAGGTTTCAACGACGCTTCAATCTTTGCGCTTTGCCCCTCTACACGTGATTTCTATCAGGTTGCCGTCGGGATCCTGGAGAAACACGAAGCGGCTCCCGTCGTGCGGTCTGATGCCCGGGCCGCCCACGACGTGTACCCACCCGCCATCCAGAGATTTGACGACGCGCTCAAAGTCCGAGACCTCGAATGCGATATGGCGCCTGGAAGGATCCGGGTGTTCTTCCGCCACAAGCAGATGGATCTCCAGGCTTCCACATCGGTACCAGGCGCCCTCGAAGTCGTAATCGGGCCGTGGTATGGGGTTCAGACCCAGAAATTTCTCGTAGAAGGATCTGGATCGATCCAGATTGCGCGCAACCAGCGTGATGTGATGTACGCCCACGATATCCAGCACGGGTGAGACGGCGCCCCTGAGGGAAACTTCCGGGTTATTGAGCGTATCGTGTGCCACTGTACTCAGTTCTCCGTGAGGTACGCGCGGATCTTTCGCATCCGCGACGGGTGTTTGAGCGATGCAAGCGCCTTGTCTCGAATCTGGCGAACGCGTTCCTTAGTTAAACTGAGTTGATTGCCTATTTGTTCCAGCGTCATGGAGTCTTCGCCGTTGATTCCGAAATAAAGCCGCAGGATTCGGGCTTCGCGGGACGACAGGGTATCCAGCGCGGCGCGGATTTCGTCGGCCATCGCCTGTTCCATCACTACGTTTTCGGGCGACACCTGGTCTTTATCCTCCAGGACTTCGAGCAGAGACGAGTCCGGACCATCCTCCAGCGGCATATCCAGGGACACGTGCCAGCGCGACGCATTGAGCAGATCCTGGGCCTGTTTGGGCTGCATGTCGGCCCCCCGCGCAATCTCGTCGATGCTTGGCTCCCTGCCGAGTTTCTGCTTGAGGCTTGAAGCAATGCGCTCCAGCCGGCACAGGTGTTTGATCTTGTTGACAGGCAGCCTGACCATACGGGCTTTTTCCGCCAGCGAAGAGAGGATGCCCTGCCGGATCCACCAGACCGCATAAGTTGTAAACTTGACGCCCACCGTTTCATCGTACCGCGTTGCCGCGCGAACCAGACCGAGATTCCCTTCGGCAATCAGATCTTCCAGCGGCAATCCCCGCCCCTGATATTCCTTGGCGATCGTGATGACGAACCGGAGGTTGGACTCGACCATCTGTTCCAGGCTCTTGCGGTCTCCGGCCCGGATGCGCTTGGCCAGCGTACCTTCCTGTTGCGGCGTGAGCAGATCGTTATACGCGATATCCTTGAGATAGAGTTCAAGCGCTGACCGCTTCTTTCCCCGTGACGAGATTCCGTTCTGCTGCCTCATAACCGTTGCAGGCATTACTTTCCCCCAGACAATGGTGCGGTCGTCTGCGTGACGGCTCCCTGCTTGATGCAATCAATCGGGAACCACCCGGAGCTCGCGCGCAGACGGATCCTGTGCGCGCAGAATGCACGACCTGCGATACACGGCGCTCGAAAGAGCGGACCGTGAACGTGAATGACACAATCCGGAAAGGGGAGGAATCGAATAAGAAGCGGTTTTAAAATTTCTGGTGAGTTCCCGAGCGCGAGCCAAAAAGTGGCGGTCAGGGCGGGAAAATCCGCCTATGAGAGGCGAGCAGGCGCAGCCTCGATCTCGTAAGACGGGNNGCTTTTGCAGCCGCGCGAAGACCGCTGGGGATTCTAAAACAGCTTCTAAGGGAGAAGGGAAATTCGGAGTGTTCAACCCCTCCAGGGGTGAGGTGTTGAACTCGTGGGGAAACTGAGGATTCATCCGGAAACCGATCGGGGAACCGATTCCCGATGTTGCTTTCTGTTCCGGCCCTCCCTGGTTCTGCAGCCCGGATGCTGTCCGGTCGGAGAGCGTTTTCTGCCGGAATCACCGTTTCAATGCCGAGGGGTGGCGGCTGAAACTGCAATCGACTCCGATTTCAAATGAGACTCACTATTTACAGAAAGCCCTGTGAAATAACAAGATAACATACGAATAGCGTTTTGTCAAGTTGCGATCATGATTTTTCCGGTGAAACACCACCGGCGCCGGCTGGCGGAGGGGTTCGTTGTGCAACAACAGTTGTGCGGCGACGAGTTCCTCTATTCGTCCTCGTCTGATTCCTGGTTTCGTGTTCCCAGGTCTCTGTCCAGAAGAAACAGGCCGTTGCCGTCGCTGCCGACCAGTTTCAGCTTGTTGACGATATCGCTTGCGGTAGCCTCTTCCTCCACCTGTTCGGTAACGAACCACTGAAGAAAGGTGTTGGTCGCGTGGTCCCGTTCCTCGACGCTCAGGTCCACCAGGTCGTAGATCTGGGCGGTAACCGCCTTTTCGTGCCGATAGGCATCTTCGAACGCCGCCAGGGAATCGTCCCAATCACGTTTGGGCGCCGCAACGGTCGTCAACGCCACCTCGCCTTCCCGGTCATTGATAAAGTCGTAAATCTTCATGGCGTGCATCAGTTCCTCCTGGGCCTGGGCACGCATCCAGGAGGCGAAACCCGTCAGGTTTGTGGCGTGAAAATAGGCGGACATCGAGAGATAGTAATACGAGGCGTACAGTTCTGAATTCAACTGTTGGTTCAAGGCAGCCTGTACATTTTCCTTTATCATTCATGTCCTCCCTGAGAACTGGAATAAAAAGCAGACAGGACGTCAACACGCCGCAACCGGAACGTGTCGCGCACGGAGGATCGGCCGGCCTCGTACGCGATCTGAAGACGGAGGCGGAATGCTAAGTATATCAAAAAGCAGAAAAAAAACAAGGGTTTCCTTTAATGCCCTCAAAAGGAAAGACCATCCTGCAGATGCGCGGAACGTTCGTCCGTCCGGTCGGGATGGCACACGGATTCGCCGCGCTAAAAGTCGGTCTTGACGCCGCCAGCGAGCTGGCGGGGGAGACCGGGGCGCACACCTGCCGGGCGCCGGAAAAAAGCATTGGCCCCGGTTGTGAGGATATCTATTTTACAAGGGCCCGTCGACGGAATCATTGGCCAGGAGCAGTCATGAACGACACGCCGCTCAGCGTCGCCGTTATAGGCGCCAGTGGAATCGGTCAGCATCATGCCCGTTGGTACGATCTCTCCGGGTGCGACGTGGTTGCGTTCGCGGGCACGTCCAGGGATTCATGCGAGCGCACCCGCGCACGGCTGGCGTCGTACTTCGGCTTCCGCGGCCGGGCGTACCAGGATGTGGAGGTGATGTTGCGGGAGGAAACCCCCGACATCGTCGCGGTGACGAGTCCGTATCCGTTGCACAGGGCGCACGCGATTGCCGCGCTTGACGCCGGCGCACACGTGCTTTGCGAGAAGCCGTTCTGCTGGGACAAAGACAAGGAACTGGATGAGATTCTGGCCGACGGACGGGCGGTCGTTTCGAAAGCGAAGGGTGCGGGACGTCTGTTGGGGGTGTCTGCCCAGTATCCGGCGGGCATACCGCACTATCGGGCGTTTTACGAGCAGGTCCGAGGAGCGTGGGACGACGTCACCAGGATTACGATGGAAATGGAGGTGAAGGGACGAAAAGGGCCGAAACGCTACGAGGAAATCTGGGCGGACGTGGCCCCGCACGCATTGAGTCTGGTCATTGGCTTCCTTCCGGATGGCAGGATGGATATGACAACCGCCGTCTGCGAAATCGAAGAGCGTGAGAACCGGGCGCGGTTCGATTACGTCAGCGGCCCCGGACGGTGCGGCGTGGACCTGGTCATGCGGGATATCGATGAGGGCATACCGGTGCGACGGTTTGGTGTCAACGGCTTCATGGTGGATTGGGAGGGGTACGTCGTCGACGATGAAATCTACCGCGCCCGCCTCGTCCACGGAAGTGAATCTGTCCAATGTGACGACTTTCTGCACATACTGGTCGATGACTTTGTATCGTGCGTACGGGGGTCCCACGGTCGGCCCGTCGTGTCGGGAGCGGACGGGCTGCTCGGTCTGGAGTACCAGGTCGAACTGTTGCGCATAGCCAGAGGGCAGGTTCCCGAGCGACCGCAGGCACCGGACGGGCAGGGATGATTCCAGAGCGCAAGGCGGATATAGCCGTAATCGTCACCTGTCACAATTACGGCCGCTATCTCCGGCAATGCCTGCATTCGATTGAGAGCCAGTTGCTGAAACCGGCGTCGGTGCTCGTCGTGGACGATGCCAGTACCGACGAGACCGAGGCCGTCGCCCGGCAGTTTCCGGAGATGGACTACCGCCGTGTTGAATTCCTGAACGGGAACAAGTCCCGAAATTTCGGCTTCAACCTTGTCTCGGCGGAATGGGTGGTCTTTTTCGACGCGGACAACTATATGTCGTCCGAATTCCTGGATGTGCTGCATGGAGCGGCGTGCGCAAGGCCGGGTCTCGATTTCGTTTATTGCGATCGGATCAACTTCACGGACGGTGACGGTTCCTGGCACCCGGAGCCGGACGGCGTCAGGAAATCCGGGCCCTTCCAGCCGGACAGGCTGCGAAAGGGCAACTATGTGGATGTCGCCTCGCTGCTGCGGGCAGGGAGTTTTCCGGGATTCGACGAATCCCTGCGGCGTTATCAGGATTGGGATCTGTGGCTGAATGTCGTCATGAGACGGCGCGGCTGCGGTCATTATGTTCCAAAACCCCTCTATTACTACCGGATCCACGGCGCCAACATCAGCCGCAGGGAGTCCGACGACCGGGCGGTCTGGCACGTGCGACGGAAATACCGGCTCGGGCTCTATTTCAGATTGCCGGTCATCAGGGACGCTCGCTGGCTGTTCTGCGTACTCCGGAAATTGAAGAGAAAGGTGTTCGGCAGCAACCGGTAGTCGCCGCATGGAGGCGGGAAACCGGTTCGCCGGCCGGTGCGCGGGACCGATTTCCCGGCTTCGGTTACGAGAGGGTACCGTTTGGACATTACGCATTTGGTGCTGGCTTTGGCGGGCCTGCTCATTGGCATCATGAAGGCAGGGTTCGGCGGCGGTGTGGGCGTCGTCGTGACGCCGCTGCTGGCGCTGGTGATACCCGCCAAGCTGGCGCTGGGCGTCATGTTGCCACTGTCTCTGGCGGCGGATCTGATCGCGATTCGGTATTATTGGAAGTACCGCGTTTCCAGGGTTGTCGGGAGCCTGATTCCGGGGATGGCGATCGGTGTGCTGGTTGGCTGGGTTTTGCTGGATGCCATTCCCGACCTCTGGTTCCGGCGGGTGCTGGGCGGATTGGCGTGCGTCTTCGGCCTGTTGCAGGCGTTTAGAGACCGTCTGCCGAAAGTACCGTCCGTTTCGGCGGTCGCGGCCGGCGTGGCGCTCGGTGTCGTTTCGGTACTTACCCATTCCGGCGGCATCATCCTGATGTTGTATCTCATTCCCCAGGGCCTGAGCGGCAGGGTATTTGTGGCTATCGCGGTGCTGGTCGGAATGGCGCTGAATTCCATGAAAGCGCTGGCCTATGCACAATTGGGCCTGCTGGGCCCGGAAGTGTGGCGCATGGACCTCTTCATGCTGCCGACGCTTGCCGCAGGCGTGGGGCTCGGTATCCTGATGAACCGCCGGTTGTCCGTCGTCTGGTTCAACAGGGCAATCCTGGCCCTGGTACTGGCGATTGGCGTTCGGTTGATGTTTTCCTAATTTGTCGCGTGCGGCACCGGGTTCACACGCTGGCGGATACCTGGCTCGCGCGGCTGACCGGCCGGCCGGGCGACTCTCTCCAGGTGAACAGCTTCCATATTCAGGCGATCGAAGGACCCGGTAACGGGCTCCGCGTCAATGCGGTAAGCGAAGACGGCGTCATTGAAGGGATAGAGACGGAAGACGGACGCATTATTGGCGTACAGTTTCACCCCGAAGCGTTGCCAGGCACGGTGTGGGACCGCATCTTCGAACACCTGGTAGCACAATCGCGTGCGGGTGGAAACAGGGAAACCGTCGACCGGGACTGAAATGAACGCGGCGACAATCGCCGGTGTCGTAACCCGGGAGGTTGCGAACTCACACGGCCTGCAGGCGCTTTCGTTCCCTTGCACGAATTCAGGAAGGAACTGTCGATGAGAGAGAGACCGGTCTACTGCTGCAGAAGGGTCCCCGTCCCGCCGCCGTTGGATGGAATCATTAGTGGTACGGTGTGGGCGTCGGCCGAAACCGTCAGCCGGGAATTCCATTTGATTGGAACCGAGGCCGACCCGCCCGGTTATTTCCTGGAAGCCTCGGCGCTTTGGGACGATGAGGCCCTTTACGTGTGTCTTGTATCGGATCCAGCCCCCGTTCCGGTGACGATGCGGGCGCGGGACCAGGACCTGTTCAACGAATGCGCGGTGGAGGTCTTCCTTCGAGCCGGAAGCGGCTACTACGAAATCGAGGTGAACCCGCTTGGCGCCGTTCTGGATCTTTACTTCCCGTGTGAAGAGGAGAGCGACTGGCCGGCGATGGCGAAATTCGACGTGCCTGGGCTGAGGTGGACGGTCGGAGAGGTGGACGGGAACGGGCGCTGGTGCGCGCAGCTGGCCATCCCCTGGGACGGCGTACCGGAAGTGAGCAGGGCGCAGCACGATGGCATGTCGCGCATTTTCGCGAATTTCACAAGAAGCCAGAAGTTACCGGACGGGAGGTATCATCTGACCACGTGGGGGCCCGCGCAGAATGCGTTCTGCGAATTGGCGAACATGGGCTGTGTGGTGCTCTCGCCCCGCGAAAAGGCGGATCGATGAACGAAAGCGCCTCCCCTGCCACGCCGCGCCGGAATCGTCCGGCGGATCCGTTCTGGACGACTGCAAACGGGCTCAGCCTGCTCCGCGTCGCATTGACCGGCCCGGTTCTCTGGATGATATGGAAGGGTCCGGCGTATAAGTGGTATCTGTTCACCGTTGTCATGGTGATGATTATAACCGATATTCTGGACGGATATCTCGCGAGGCGCTGGGGGACCGTAACGCGCTGGGGAAAGATCCTGGATCCGATTGCCGACAAGGTGGCGATCGATGCGATCGCGATCGTCCTGGCGCTGGTGAAGGGATTGCCGCTCTGGGTGGTCGTGGTGGTCGTGGGGCGCGATGTTGCGATTGTCCTGGCCGGTGTCTTTCTGCTAAAGCGGGACCGAATCGTACTCACTTCCAACGTCTGGGGCAAGCTGACCAGTTGTGCGATGAGCGTGTTGCTGATTGCCTACGCAATGGACGCACAGTCGCTGAAGGCTCCTTTTCTGTACCTTTCGGCGTTGCTTTTGCTGGCTTCGTCCGTTAGCTACGCGCGCAGATTTCCTGTCCAAAAGCGGTAAATCGTCAGGGTTAAATATTCCCACGAGAACATGTTGCAAGTCAGTGTCATCATTCCCGTTATCAATGAAGCGAAAGCGATAGCAGGCTGCCTGGCGCAGTTCCGCGGACAACGGAACGTTGAAGTGATCGTGGTCGATGGCGGCAGCCGCGACGGTACGCAGGAACGAACCCGGGAAGCCGGATTTGCGCGGCTGGTAACGTCGCCGAGACCCGGCCGATCCGTACAGATGAACCGCGGAGCGAAGTCGGCCTCGGGTGAGGCGCTGCTGTTTTTGCATGCCGACACGTTTCTGCCTGACGGCGCAATGCGGATGATCCGGGAGTCGCTCGAGGATCCCTGCGTGGCCGGTGGAAGTTTCCGGCTGGGGCTTTCCGAGGACTCGTGGATGTTCCGGACCATCGCCTTCCTCTCCACAATGCGGTCCAGGTATCTTGGGGTCATCTACGGGGATCAGGGAATATATGTCCGGCGGGCCGTGTTCGACCGCGTGGCCGGCTTTCCCGACGTGGCGCTCTTCGAAGACTCGGAGTTCTGCGCGTCCGTCAGGGAGCTGGGCCGCTTCGTCCTCCTGGACGGCAGCGTCTGCACGTCCACCCGCCGGTGGCGGCGCTGGGGGGTCGTGCCCACGATTTTCTGGATGTGGATGTTGCGAATTCTCTATCTGTGTTCGGTTTCCGACAAACGGCTGTGTCGTCTCTATCGCGACGTGCGGTGAACAGATCGAGGAAGCTTAGGATGACGGCGCCGAGACTTGGTTTTGTCGGCCTGGGTTACATTACGGTAAATGCCCATCTTCCGCCGCTGGCCGCACTGGCGGACAAGGGCCGGGTGACATTGCAGGCATTCTGCGACATGGACGGTGAAACGGCCGCCAACCAGGCGCGGACTTTCGGGGCGAATGCCGTATATACCGACCATCGGGAAATGTTCGAGCGGGAGGATCTGGACGGGGTTTACATCTGCATCCCGCCCACCCTGCATTCGGATGCCGAGTTGATCGCCGCGGAGAAGGGGATCCCTGTAATGGTGGAGAAACCCCAGACCCTCGATATCGCACAGGCCGTGCGGTTCAGCGAGGCGATCCGGAAGTCTGGCGTCCCTTCTCAGGTTGGTTTCATGAGTCGTTATTACGCATCCGCGACGTTCATGCGGGACCGGGTATCGGAACGGACGCCCAGACACGCGCTTGTTCAACTGCTTTACAGCGGCGGTCACATTCGATACGGGACAAGCCGTTTCGAACTCTGCGGCGGATCGTTTGTCGAGAATACGATTCATATGGTGGATCTGCTCAGATTCTTCCTGGGCGACATCACGGAGGTTTCCGCGTTTTATTTTTGGCGGAAGCCCGGTGAAGGTCCCGATCCCATCAAC
>JAAXHE010000160.1 GCA_012271065.1 Candidatus Latescibacterota bacterium | reverse complement strand
TGCGCCGGATAAGCTCAGCATTTATGGAGAGATCTTTCGTCTCTTAAAACCTGGCGGGCGCTTCGGCGGTTACCAATACTGCCTGACCGATCGCTTCGACGCCAACGATCCCCACCATCTCAGGATCAAGGCCGACATCCAGCTGGGAGGCAGTCTGTTCGTGATCGACGACACGCACACGGTCGATCAAGCGCTTCGAACTGTTGGCTTTGAGGTACTGGAAGCCCGGGATCTTTCGATCCAAAATGGTCCGTCCATCCCCTGGTATCAACCTCTGATCGGTTCCGGCCTTTCTTTGACCGGCTTCCGCAGATCGAGGATCGGGCGCTGGTTCACGCGGAACTCGCTGAGATCGCTCGAGGCGCTCCATATCGCGCCACAGGGATCTGCCCGCGTAGCGGCAACTCTGGACCTCTGCGCGGAAGCCATGGCCGAGGCCGGCCGGCTCGGGATCTTCACGCCGATGTACCTCGTTCACGCCCGCAAACCAGCGTAAGGCAATCCAATCAAGCTTGTTCTCATCCTGCCAACTATCTGACGGCGGGCATGAAATCCCGTGAGGCCTGGAACTCCCCCGCGCCGGGGATGGCTCTGGGTTGAACGGTATATTTTCCCCCGGGAACCACGAAAAAAGCGGTGTTCCTGCGCGCGTCGACCCGGGCGTTGTACCGGACAATACCGTCCCGGCTGCGGATACTCCAGTCGCCCGGCGCCAGGCCGGTCAGCAATAACTGGCAGCTTCCATCCCCACCGACCTCCACCTGCAGCGTCTGCTCCAGCAGCTTGCCTGTCCGGTTCAAGACCACCACCCGGTCCGCCAGCGTGACAACGAAGGCTTCCGGGAGTTCAACGAGGGCGACCGGCAGCTGCTCCTCCTGTTCGTCACACATCGTCATCACCGTCAGAAACACATCGTTGCTCCGCTCTTTCACGGGTGAGTACATCACGCGATGGCCGTTCGCTTCAGGACGGTCCGGTTTTGGTGGGGTAAAGAACTGTCCGAACACGCTGTTGGCTTCCTCGCCGCTCATGACCTGCAGGTCCCGCTCATCCGCCCCCGGTCGCAGCATCCTGAGAACGACCTTGCCGCTCCCGTCAGCGTCGCTGTTTCTCAGGATAACGCCATCGTCCGTCGTTTCCGGCGGGTTGAGGGTGTTGACCTGCCAGTATTTCCTGAACTCCGGTCTGGCGGTGGTCATGTTGTCCAGGACGATCAGCGCCGCGGGAGTCTGCTCGTTATCGAGATTCAGGAAGCAGAAGGTGCGCACGTAGTCCACGATCTTCCTGCTGTAAGCCGACGTCAGGTTGACCGAGAAGGTGCTGTAGAACGGCCGCTGTGGAGACGGTCCGAAGTCGGCTGAGAGGACGTCCCCATTGGCGAATGTCGGATCAGAAAGCGCCTGGTCCGGTGTGGTCGGGCAGGATTGAATGAAGCGCGCGCCTCCGTCGTTGACCGTATTGCGGATAAATTGCTCCTCAGGATCGACGGCCAGCATCATGCTGTGAGAAATCGAACGTTTGCAGAAGTTGAAGTCGTAGGGCGTTCCGTAGAAATGGTACTGCCCCAGATCGGCCGCCTGCAGCCCGCGGTAGTAGATCTGGAAACTCCCCGCGTCGGCATGCTGGTGATTGCCGAAGTGATATCCCCCGCCCTTCATTTCCACAACCACGTCGGACGCGCCGGGACCCATGTTCCATCCGGTCCGGGCGACCATCGAACCGAGGATCGGTCCAAAATCCAGGGTGAGCGGCAATGAAGAGAAATCCTCGGCTGCCTTCAGATGCGGGTCGTTCAGCAGCAGCACCAGGATCGGGTCGGCGGGCAGCCCGCCCTGCCGCTCGAAGTCGCGTTTGATGACCGGATCGCTGCTGTACGCGTAACTCAGCAGTGCCGTAGCGCCGAGACTTGCCGGCCTTCCGTCTGAGAATCCGTCGCCGTCCCGCAGGGTCTCTCCGTTCGGCATGCGCATGTAGAGCCAGAACTTGCAGACGTCCGCGATATTGTCATCGAAGACCCGCTCGCCGGTCATGCGGTAGAAGAGCCAGGCGGCGTGCAAATCCCAGCCGAACCGGTACGGCCCGTAACTGACGCCCTGGTTGTGGCGCGGGGACTGGTATTCGAACCGGCGCATCGGAACCAGTTCTTCCAGCATGCGGTAGGCGCAGTATCGATACGGCACCGGGTCCTCGTCGTAGATGGCAATGGCCATGCAGAGCAGATCGCGGTTGACCTGCGCCTCGTTGCCATGGCCGTTGACGATCATCTGCTTGAAGGGCGGCCAGCCGATTTCCATGTCGTCGGCGAGACGCATGAGATTGGCACGGATGCTGTCTCGGTCATTGGGCGTCATCAACTCGTAGCACCAGTCGTAGACCAGCGCGGCCGAGTAGATGGCGCGCCCGATTTCGCGCGTGATGTCGAGCAGATTTCCGAATTCGACCGCGGCGAGATAGTCGCGGATCAGCACCACCGCTTCCCGGCCGCGGTTTTTTTTACCCGTCATCAGGTATACAAAAGCCCTTGCCAGAGCCGCTTTCTCGAGTTCGGCGTTATAGGTAACTTCCGTACCCGGCTCGACCTTAAACGCGAACGGTTCTGATGCCATTTCCCTGACCTGTGCCCAAAGCGGCGCGTTTTCACCCTTCGTCAGGTTCGCCCGAACCTTCGGCAGCGACTGCTCATTCACCCAGATGCGGGGCCGGGACGCCGGCGGAACCACCTTCGGCCGGTAGTCGGTCGCGGCCGCCGGGACTTCCGGCGCCCTGTACGGGCCGACTTCGAGGTAATCCAGGCGCACGCCCTCCGGCAGCCAGATCCGGATTTCCTCTTTCTGTCCGCTGAGTTCGAACTTTCCCGTCGTCTGTGTACAGCTCTCCGAGCGGCTCCACGGCACGAACACGACGCGTCTGGTGGGGCGGGCATCTCCGACGGCGATTTTGAGGTGCAGCGAATCGAACTTGCTCCTGGCCTTTCGCATAGTCTCGCTGCCCCTGGCGTCCGTGGCCGCGTGTGTGCGGATCACGAACCGCCGGGCTCTCGAAGCCTGCACCTTGAAAATCAGGTCCGGTTCGGCGCCGGGCGAGCCCACGTTTGTGGCCACGCCGGCCTTGAGCGATACACCCTTCTCGCCTGAGAACCCGCTTTGTGCGACGATCTCTGCCCGGCTGGTGTCGATCCCGGCGGCCTCGGCCTGCATGGCGATCCGCCCGTTTACGGCGAATATCCCGGACGACGTGGGAGCACTGGCACCTTCTTCGGTCTTCATGACGGGAGTCCCCTCAGCGTATGTTGAAATACCAATGAAGAGCGTTGCGACGAGCAGACGGCGAATCGTTTTCAACAGCAGTTGGTTTTCCTTGCGCATTTTCCTTTGGCGATGGTGACTCTGTAGGGACGACCGGCCGGTCGCCCCTACTCCTGTTATTCCCAACATGCGGATCTGATTTCCTCCAACGAAACGGTACGGTCTTCCTGTGCAGAGATGGAAATGGCTTCGGCGATCTCAACGTCCAGCAGGGCATCCTCGGGAGGATTCAGGGCTTCGCGCCGACGTTCCGTGGCATCCAGAAACGCGTGTGCCTGCCTCAACATAGACGACGGTTCCGCCTCAAAGCTCCAGACTTCGGAGCGACCTTCCCGATACACGGTAATGGCGTCCTTGCCGGGCGGGCTCTCGGCATTCGTCTGAATTCCCCCGTTGGCACAGATGAATCGCGGCTGCGGATCGGACATCCCGTCCGGGCCGATATAGCTGGCCGTAGCCGAAGCGAAAGCCCCGTTTTCGAATCCGATCAGCGCCCCGCATGTCTCCTCGGCAACGTGGCCGGGCACCGTATTCCGCTTCCGGTTGGCCATCGCCGAAACTGTGGTCGGCCGGCCGAGAATCCAGCGGACCGCATTCAGATAACAGTAGCTCATGTGGGTCAGCGGCATGCCCCCGCTTGCCTCCTGATCGTAGTACCAGGCATCCGGGTCCGGGTTCCACAATGCCATGATCACGGCCATCACCGGCGGCCCGAGTTCTCCTCCCGCCACCAGGCGCCTGATCTCTTCCCACGCCGGGTCGTACCGGCGCTGAAACCCAGCCTCCACGATCCGCCCGGACCGACCAGCCGTCTCCACAATCCGTTTTCCGTTCTCCAGAGACGACGCGAGACAGCCGCCGATGAGGAGGTCGTAGCCGGCATCCAGCGCCCACGTCGTCGCCTCGTCCTGAACGCGATGCGGTACTTCGATCAGGACGGCGTCCGGGCGGGTGCCGGCCAATTTCCGATAATCATCGCCAAAAACCGCGCACCCCAGCTCCGCCGCGCAGCGTTCGGCGGTCTCCATTCGACGGGCGGCAACGCCGCAGATTTCCGCCCGCCCCGTATCCAGAAACGCCTGGCCCCTGACCCGGGCCATATTTCCCGCGCCCACAACCGCGATTCGCGCTTTAGCCATTGCATACTCCCGCTTCGGTTTTCTGCTCGGCTTAAAATAAAAGTCCAATTCTTCCGGTTACCCGCCCTGTCTTACTGAATTTCGAACCGATTCTTCAGACCGGAGGCGATTCCGGGGTTGGTTCGTCCGCATCATCTCCCTGAAGGAGAAGCACTTTAGAGGTCGTACACGAACGAAATCGTGACCGCATAGAAGACGATATCGCTGAGCACCAGATCAAAGGTTACAGGCGTGTTCCCGTCTGCAAGCACCGGCGCGTGACTGCGCACCTGGTCCCACTTTCCGGGTTTTCGAACATCACCGTAACGCGCGTATCGACCTCGTAACGCAATGCTGAATCGCTCGTTCGCCTCGTACGCCACACCGCCGATCAGATTCGTCCCGATCGTCGATTCAGCCAGAGGGAGCCACGCGGAATCGGCCGTGCCCGCGGCCCGCGTCTGCCATGCAGGAATGGCGGCTTCTGCGCCAGGATCGACGCCGCCTTCCGGCGCGAATCCGTCAGCGAGCGTTCGGCGGACCCGCAGTCCCTTGAAAACGAGAATGACATTCGACACGCCGCCTCCAACGCCGAAGAATGGCGTGAAGCGCGAGGAATTGTTGTAGTCGAGAAGCACATTCAGAAACAGGTCTGTAATGTTGAAACCAGAAACCCTGGCTTGGGGTTCTTCGACAGCACTCCACTCACGTACCCTCTCCGGCGCCAGCCGGCCCGCGTCCACCATCGGCGCCGAGGTTGCGCCCAGCACGGTGTTGTTCAGTTCGGCTTCCAGCCGGAGCCAGCCTTGGGAGTACCCCAACGCAAGGGCAGTTGCGCTGGTCATGGTTTCCGCACCCCGGTCAAACGCCATTGTCGCGTACGCTCCGGACGCAGTTTCAGAGCAGGCAGGATCGCGCGGGACAGCGGCCGGATCGGGATACAACAGCCGGTCACAACGGGTCGGCTGATCGATGCCCTCGATGCTCCCTCGAATCGTCAACGCGTCCGAGTCACCAAAATCCCCCCGCAGATAGAAGCCGTCGTGGCCCTGGGCGCTCAACCCAGGGGGAGCCAGGAACCAACTCAACGCAACGAGTACAATCGCCATCGCGAGTTTAACACCGGTGGCGAAGATTTCCGCGCGAACGGTGTCCGGCAACGCCTTGCCGCGAACCCGGATAATGTTTGCCTCCCCCACAATTGCAACTCGTGCTTTCGACATGGCGTCGCCTTTCGAGTTTTCGATTGACATCCACACGCGGCAGGGGTATGCTTTGAGAAACCCTCCCACCTTCCAACTGAAATGGCAAGGCGATGGCAAGGGTTGTCTTCAGATCGGTCCTTCTATGCCTCACGGCGAGCCTGGCGCTGGGCGGTCCTCTTCTTTTTGCGGACGCCGGGAATGCGGATGGCGAGACCCGTTCAGCGGGATACATCGGCGCGCAGGCCTGCGCGGAGTGCCACCGGGACCGGTTCGAGGAATTTCAGCGCACGGCCCACCATCTCACCTCCCGCTTTCCCGGTCCCGAATCAATTCCGGGCAGCTTCTCCCCCGACCACGCGATCGTCCGGACCCGAAACCCCAATCTCCGCTTCGAAATCACCGCCGAAAAAGACGGATTCTATCAGACGGCCATCATTGGAAAGGGAGAAGGCAGCTTCCGGCGGACGGAACGCATCGACATTGTAACCGGCTCCGGAAAAATCGGCCAGACCTATCTCTTCTGGCAGGGCGACCTCCTGTATCAGCTTCCGATCTCTTTTTTCTCGCAGCAGCAACGGTGGATCAACAGCCCGGGTTATCCCGACGGCGAGGTGAACTTCTCACGCGGCGTCGTCCCCCGATGCCTGGAGTGCCATGCCACCTGGTTTGAATCGGAGTCCTATACCAGCAACGCATACAACAGGGACCACTTCGTGCTTGGTGTCTCCTGCGAGCGCTGCCACGGCCCCGGAGCGGAACACGCGGCCTATCAACGCGCAAATCCCGACGCGAAGGACACGCCGCACATCCTGCACCCGGGCGGACTAGATCCGCCGCGGCTGATCGACCTCTGCGCGCAATGCCATTCCGGCGTCGGCGTGCCGAGCCAGCGGCCTTTCTCCTTCCGGCCCGGTGAGTCCCTCAGTGATTTTCTCAAACTGGATCCCCACGAAGAACTGAACAGGATAGGGGTCCACAGCACCAACCAGCTGCCGCGGCTGACCAGGTCGAAGTGTTTCCAGCAGAGCTCGGCGATGACCTGTATCACCTGCCACAACCCGCACGCCCTGGAACGCGGAAACCTGTCCCTGTTCTCCCGGCGCTGCGCGGCATGCCACGAGACCCACGCCTGCGGCATGTCCACCGAACTCGGTGACGCGATGCAGTCCAACTGCATCGACTGCCATATGCCCCGCAAACAAGACCTGGAGACCGGGTTCGAAACCGCCGTGGATTTCCAGTTTCCGACCATGCGGGACCACTTCATCGCCATTTATCCGGAAATCAGCCGGCGCCTGGTGCCGCGTTTTTTGCACCCGGAGAAAACCACTCCACCGCAACAGGGGGGACACTGACATGCGTCAATACAGATCGCTCACCCTGGCGGACCGGGGTCAGCCCCGTACCGCCATCGTCGTCCCGGATGGCGCCGGAGATATCCTCCGCGACGCCGCCTCGGAACTGCAAACAGCGCTCGAAAAGATGACGGGCATGGCGCCCCCGATGGGCACGGATGGCGGCAATCCGGCGCCCCGCGGAAGAACGGCAATACACGTCGGGTCCACCGCGTACGCCCGGTCGCTGAACCTGGACGCCGAAAACGCAGGCGTCGAGGGTTACCGCATCAACACTGCCGGCAGGGATCTCTTCATCCTCGGCGGAAGCGACAGCGGCACGGCCTACGGCGTCTTCGGCCTGCTGGAAGACCATCTCGGCGTTCGCTGGTTCATGCCCGGGGAACTCTTCGAAGACATCCCGATGCAAACCACCCTTAGAATCGCACCGGTAAACGAAACCAGAACCCCCGACTTCCTCTTCCGCGTCTTCAGCGGAATCGCCGGGCTGGAAGGGCATCGCTGGGAACGCCGAAACCGCGTCTCCAGCCGGAGGCACGAACTGCCCTATGCCGGCTTCCACCACGCCCTGTACAAGATTTTCCCCGTTGCCGAATACGGAAAGACCCACCCTGAGTACTACGCGCTTATCGACGGTGCACGGTTGATACCCGAAAGCGACGCCGTAAGCAACGGCCTCTTCGGCCAGCCGTGCACGAGCAACCCCGAAGTCGTCGACGTCACCATAAAGGCCACGCGCGCCTACTTCGACGAGTACCCCGATGCGCACTGTTTCTCGCTGGGGATGAATGACAACGGGAACTTCTGCCTTTGCAACAACTGCCGTGCCCTCGACATTCCGGATCTGAAATTCCGCGGCCGCCCGATCTACTCCGACCGGTGGTTCACCTACTTCAACGCCGTCGCACGCGCGCTGCAGGAATCGCATCCGGGTAAATTCGTGGGATGTCTGGCCTACCATAACGTGGAGGAACCGCCCAGACGCATCGAACGCCTCGAGCCCAACGCCGCCATTTACCTCACCCAGGACACCGCACAGCACCTGGACCCGGAATACCGGGACAAGGACCGTGAATTCATCCTCTCCTGGCTCAAGCAGTGCGACCACGTCTGCAAGTACGACTACTACGGCCTGGGCTGGGTGCTGCCGCGCTACTTTCCGGGCCTGATGGCCGACGACATCAAGTTCCAGCACAGTGCGGGCGTCAAGGGCATCTATGCCGAAGCCTATCCCCACTGGCCGGCAGCCGGGCCGCAGATCTGGCTGGCATCCAGGCTTTGGTGGGACGCCGGCCAGGATCCGGAGAAACTCCTCGATGAATTCTTCTCGCGACTCTTCGGCGGGGCCGCGGGCGAGATGCGTGATTTTTACGACCTTCTCGAAGCCATCTGGCGCCGTCCCCGGGAGGGCCGGTGGTTCCAGGGCCTGCGCGGGCTTAGCGACCAGGTACCCTGTTACAATACGGACGACGCGGACGCCCTCGAAGCCACACTGGGCCGTGCGTACAAGTCCACGCGCGATCCACTCGTCCGCCTCAGAATAGACTACATCCGCCGCTGGTTTGCCTTTCCCGCGACCCTCATCCGTGGCTGGCACGGAGCCGATGAACTCGCGACCCTCCCCCGCGGACCCGAAGCCGGGCGGAGGGCGGCGGACCTTCGAAGACTGCGGCCCCGCCTCAGAAAAGCCCACCGCCAGGCGGTGCTGGAGGACCGCAATATGCCCAAGTCCGCCTACTTCAACGACGGCAGGTATGAGGCGCGCGTCGCGGACCCGTGGACGGAGAAGGTCGATGAGGCGCTGGCGCACGCGGGGGACTGAGAACCGCACCACTTGATACGCAGAATGTCTCGGAAATAACTCAGAAGCAGGAGAAGCCCATGACCGTGAAATCCGTTTATATGATGACCGATCTGGAAGGCGTGGCCGGCGTCGACGATTGGGACCCGAGGCACAGGGTAGATGCAACAACGGCAAAAGGGGTGTACGACCGCGCCGAGATGCAGCGTCTGTTGACAGGCGAAGTCAACGCCGCGGCCGAAGGTCTGTTTGCAGCAGGTGTCGAAGAAGTGATCATCAATGACGCGCATGGAGCGGGCCGCACGATCCTGTCAGAAGAATTGGTCTCAGGCGTGAAACTGGTACAGGGTGTCAAGCGGCCGTGCTGGTTGCCGGGCCTGTCGCCCGGATTCGACGCATTGATTCAGGTGGGCATGCACGCGATGACCGGTACGCCCAACGGATGCCTCGCTCATTCGATGAGCCGTGATATGGTCTATCGCGTCAATGGCGCCGAAGTCGGCGAGATGGAAATGGCGGCATACCTGTGTGGTCATCTGGGGATTCCCTGGGTCTTTACATCCGGCGATCTGCACGCGTGTACCGAATCCGAACGCTGGGTCAGCGGCATTGTCACAGCACCCGTAAAGGAAGGCCTGGGAGAATTGTGCGCCCTTCACATTGCGCCGGCGGACGCACGCGCCCTGATCAAGACGCGCGTTCAGGAAGCCGTGGCGGCGGCAAGAGACATCGAACCGCTCATTGCAGATAGTCCGGTGGTGATGGAGGTGGCGCATCCCGAACCCGATCGACTCTCCGTGCGGGACGGCTGCGAGCGGGCGGACGACCGTACGATCAGGTGCAAAAGCGAGTCCTTCTGGCAGGTATTTCACAACCTCTTTTATGGTAAGCCCGATTTTCCGGTTCCGGCGTAACGGACCGGGGGTCGTTCCCGACGTTGCTGCTAGCGGTGCACGGCACCTATTCGTGCAGTCGCTCGTCCACGCCCTGCATCAGATCCAACCAGTCCAGATGGGTTTTTGCCACACTTTCGGCGTGTGCCTTGCTCCGAGCGAGAAATCCCGGTACCTCGTCCCGTCCCGTCGGCATTGACGGGTCCGAGTAACGAATATCCAGGCTCCAGCGGATGCGGTCCGTCCGGTTGGGAAAGGACCGGTGCGCCGTCTTGTGCTGGAACACCACCAGACCGCCCTTTCGCACCGGACATGCGATGGGCCTTCCATCGGGAACCCACCCTTCCCGGATCCCCTCGTTCGGATAACCCGCCACCTCACCGTGCGGCATCAGACCGGCGCGGTGACTGCCCGGAATCACCTCCAGGCATCCATTTTCCACCGAAACGTCCACCAGCGGAATCCAGAAATTCACCATGAACGTGGCTTCCGCTTCGGGATGCAGGAACCCCAGGTCCTGGTGCCACGGGATCTGCGACCGGGCTTCGTTGGGCATCTTCGCCTGGCAGTTGAACTGGGGATGGGCCAGGATCTCCGGGCCGATGACGGACTCCACGATGTCCAGAATCGCCGGGTGCGTGATCACGGCAAACATCCCGGCCGTCTTCTGGCGCTTTCCCGTCACCGCCTTCTCGATCTCCCACGCATCGACCATCGTGTCCCGCAGACGCGCCAGCCGCCGGTCGAAGGGCGCGTTTTCGAACGGATCGGACAGCTTGCCATTGGAGCGGGCTTCCCGCGCCATGCGATCGATCCCCTCGGCGATGTCGTCGATCAGCGGCTGCAGGTCCTCCGGCGTCAGCACGTCCTTCAGAAGCAGATAACCGTCGTCAAGATAATCGGAAAGCTGCTCTTCATTCAGGCCGGCCATAAATGGACTCTTACGAAATCGTCTCCTGATCGACCGTCCGGAAGCCCATCACCGTCCCCGCCGAGGTGGCGCACACGACCCGGTCGCCGAGGGAGCGAAGATGTGTGATTTCCCCTTCGACGCTGTCCCTTGCGATCAGCACCCCGCCGGCATCGAAGGTCCGGATCTCGCCCGTATCGAATCCTGCCAGGATCTTCACGGATCCATTGTCCCGGAACGTGGTCAGCCAGGTGATTTTATCCTCCAGGTCCCGGCGCCAGATGACCTCTCCATCGCCCGCGACGCAGGCCAGTTGCCCCACGTCGCTGCCCGCGACCACTTCGGGTCTGCCGTCGCCATTCACGTCCGCAACGGCGATGTCCTCCACCTCGCCGCCCATATTCACGCGCCACGACAACGCGCCCGGCGCTTTCAATTTGCCGCTGCCCCCAAGGCCGGTCTGGCCGAACAGTTCGCCGCTCGTCGCCGCGTTCACCGCCCGCCAGTCCCCGTACACCACCTCGATCACCCCGTCGTCATCCAGGTCGGCGGCGAGGATCGTCGGCGAGACGCATCCCGTACTCCGCCGCCACCGCGCCGTGCCGTCGGGATTCAGGCAATTGATGGTATAATACTCGGTACCCACCAGCACCTCGTCCCTTCCGTCACCGTCCAGGTCCACGGCCAGACATCCGGTGATACAGTGATAGTGGGTCTCGGTCTGCCATTTCAGCGATCCGTCCGCTTCGAACACGTGCAGCAGCCACCCTTCGGCCCCGGCCAGCACCTGCTTCCTCCCGTCGCCGTCCAGGTCGGCGGAGGACACGGTCGTCAACCGCTGCGGGCGCATCCCGCTGCCGGGCGGAAACTCGTGCTCCCAGCGCACCTCGCCGCCGGCGCCCAGAACGTACAGCCGGCAGTCGCGCGTGCCGATAACAGCTTCCGGTGCGCCGTCCCCGTCTATATCCGCAAGATGCACGGCGCGGACTTCGCCCTGCGCGCGGAACGACCAGTTCCGCGCGCCGTCGCTGTCAATCAGACAGACGTCTCCGCCGGAGGCGCCGAATAGCGTTCCGGCCGATGCATCGGAGTCCACGGCGGTCACGCCTGATCCGGCATCGTACCTCCACAGGGGTTCGATACCGCTTCCGACCACAGGTCCCGGATCGATGGATACAGGACCGGGCCGGTATGACGGCGCCTCCCGCAGCAATCGGTCAAACGTCCCGGACGCGCGGGGCAGGATCTCCAGGTCGTGCCGGCCGGCCGCCAGCGTAAACCAGACCAGTTTGCCCTCGCCTCCCGCCGAAATCCGCTCTCCGTTCAGACGGACCTCCTCCGCACGGATGCCCACGCGGGTCTCTGTCCGGGTTTCGATAATCCCCATCCCCCTCGCGAGGTCCATCTCCACCGAAACGGGCGCCCAACTCCTGAATAGCGGCGTTTCCCACGCCAGTTTTGTTCCCTCCACGAGGGCAAATCCGTCGCTGTCGATCCGGAACAGCTTTCCGTCCACGTCCAGTCCGCCATGATCCGGCGCCCCGACACCGGCCATCACGGCCTCTCCCGACCGCCGGTCGCGGACCACGGCGGCGGACGGACCCACACGCTCCACGTCGAACGCCTGCGGCAATTCGTCATTGGACGGATACAGCAGGTTCACGAAAGCAGTCCGGTCACCGGCGTCCATGGAGAGCCGTATCTTCTGGCGCCACATCCGGACGGTCCCGTCCGCGTGCTCGTAATTATTCCAGTTGGCCTCCCAGTCCGGCGCAAAGTCGGCCTCGCGGTCCGTAAGTGACTTTTCGGAGCCGTCCGCGTTAACGATGTGAAGCCGCTCGCCGTCCTGTTCGATGCGCAATGCGCTCTCTGACGCGTCCACCTGTCCGAGTACCCTCCAGATGGCGTCCAGGAGATAATCTCCGCCCTCCAGCGCGTCCACCGAGTCGATTACCAGGAAATACGCGCCCTTCTTCCAGAAGATACTTCGCGCCCAGTCCGTGCCGTTATCCCCCGGCGATACGGTCTGGCTGTACCCCCAGTCTTCGAAATCTCCAATCGCCCTGAGCGCCACCTGCGACGGCTTGGGATAACACGTCCCGTCCTTCACGATCACCACCGTGTTGTGGTATCTCGCCAACCGGCGGATGTAGTCCAGGTCCGCCAGCCAGATGCGGTCGTTCCAGCAGAGGCGGATGATCGAATTCCCGTCCTCCTGGGAATGGGAGAAACCGGTAGGCCCGTCGATCAACAGGTACTCGCTGCGCCTGTCGAAGCTTCGCCGGAACGCCAGCTTGTCGAACGCCTCCGCGAGGGGGACGTCCGATTCCACCAGGGGATCTCCGTGGTACTGACCCGTCTTCCTCGCCCGATCCCGGGCGAATTCGTGCGCCGCACCGTCCAGCATCGACGCGCGCACCCCCAGCAGTCCCACCGGTTCGACGGGCGCGATGTCCCTGAAGAAAAATCCGTCGTACACCTCCCATCCGCCGATCCCCCAGTTCCTCTGCCGCTGGAAGGAGTCCCGCCACTGCTGGCCCTGCTCCATCCAGTTGTAGAGCCACCGGTAACGGCCGTCGTTGTAGAACCATGCGCCGATCGACGCGGCCTGCAGCCCGCTCGGACGGCTGGCCCGGGATGCCCTGTACGCGCCGACGTCGCCGTACGTGCAGTCGTCGCCCCTGCTGTCGATGGTCAGCACCGCGCTGTCCAGCAGCCGCGCCAGATGACCGTCTTCGAGGTACGAGAGATCGTCGGTCATCAGCCCGTACTTGATCAGGTGTCCCGGCGTAATCCACACGTAGCCCGTCCCCGCATTGTCGTTCGGCTTGTACGACCTGGCGTGCAGTTCCAGGGTCCGGTGCGCCAAAGGCAGCTTTTCATCGAAATCCGTCAGCCCGTAATACTTCTTGAAATACCTCGCTCCAATGAACAGACTCAGCGCGGCGAAGCTCTGGTGATTCTGGTTCTGGACCACGTCGTCGACGGACTTGAACCTGAAATGCGTGAGTTCGGACGTCCACCGGATGATGTTGTAGATCGCGTTCGTCATCTTCAGTCGGTCGGCGTCACTCAAGACGTCTCCTTCCTCCATCACGTCCCACGCCGTGAGCATCCGGTAAATCCAGAAGTAGAGATGCGTCCCCTGCGACAGGCACCAGTCGCCCGCCTCGTGGGCGAGATCGATGAAGAACAGGAATTCCTCCCTGAAGATCCGACCCCAGACCTCGTCGCCCGACAGATAATAGAGCATGGCGTGATCCACCATGCGACGCAGCGGCCCCTGGCTTCCCGATAGCGCGACCTGCTCGTTGACCGTATCGATGATCTTCCGTGCTTCGGCGTCCGTGGGCGGGGATTCCGGGTTCTGCCAGGACACCGGCCGGTTGATCCGGCCGATGCGCGGCCCCTCCCGCTCCACGATCGAGAGGAATTCGTCCACCGCCCGCGTCACGCCTTCAGGCGTACTTCCTCCCAGCTGGACCACGTTCCGGCCGGCCCCGAAGGGATTGTGGACCGTTCTCACTTCGTACCCGTCCCCGCCGGGGTAGTACTCGTCCGTCCACGCGTAGAAATTCATCCCAAGGCGCCGGATCGCCGCGTTGTTGAAGACGTTTCCCGCCGCGACGATGTGCGCGTTGTTCCAGTCGCCCCCGCCGACCTCCGAGCCGGACTTGACTTCGGCAGCGTTTCCCAGTGCCTCGGCGATTCTACGGCCGATTTCGACACCGGAATCGCCGTCGGGAGGCGCCACCAGCACATCTCCGGACAGGTCCGTCTCGAGATGTAGATCCTTGAGCGTCGGGATCTCCCTGTTCACGATCTCGATATCGTACGACTCCTGCCGACGCCTGCGCGCGCTGCGTCCTCCTGTTTCGGCCATTGTCTATACCTCTAAAATATCCCCGTGCGTCCTGTCTTGTGGAGGTCCGAACAAATATGTGAACGTATCTGATCCTTTGTCAGACAGACATCCGGTGAATTTCCTATGCTTGCGCGGGACCGGCAAAGTCTGGCGATCTGACGTTCTCCAGAAGCTTTAAACACAGAGATCGCATGGTCTCAAGTTCGTGTAGGAACTCGCGTTGCGCTTCCTCTGCCGGTAAGCTGTCGAATAGATCGGGTAATTGTATCCCGTGGCCCATGATCGCGTTGGCCTGTCTATTTTTCAGATGCTTGCGCACGTAGAGACAGTTGTCCGCATGGTAGAAGCGTTGAATCGCCTCTGTTCCACCCAGAATCCCGGCGCCTAATGACTGCACCACGCCCAAATTCAGCAGTGCGAAGTGTTCCAACCGTTGTATCACGCCGATGTCTCGACACGTATCTGAAAGGTCAATTCGAAACGGACAGTTCTTTTTCATGGCGATGTCGTCCTCGAATAGAATCTGACTCCCGCGACGTTTCCAGATTCGTGTTCAAAGTAATGAGCTTCCCCGAGATTACCCTGCCTGATGACCTTTCTCCATCTGCTGCGGCGCATTCGCCGTAATTCACGTAACACTGAACGGTTACGTACCGGATATTTTAAGGTACCTCCCCGGTTGGGTACCCAATCCTGTGGTACAGATCCGGACCCATAGATGTCCGGATACAGGTTCAGCGGCATTGGTGTCACTCATTGAGAATGGTCAAGATTCGAAATGCATCGACACGTTCGATTTACGACGATTGTGATCACCGGACTTCGATGAGTGTACCCCCGGCAACAAGCGACTGCGTCACTTCTCCCCGCTCGTCGAACGCGACGGCGCCGACCTCGCCGTCAGTCCTGATGCCCGCTCCGGTCAGGACGCTACCGCCGGAAGGCTGAAGGAGCGCGACGGCGCGGCCTTCAGCCAGCGGAATGGTGACCGCATACCCGCCGCCGACCTCCTCCAACTGCGCCTGTCCGGACGGCGACTCCGCCGCCCGATGCGGCCTGAGAAGCGTCACGAACGTCTGGTCCCGGGCAGGCGAGGACGGAATCGCCGTCAGGTGATACTCTATCAGCTTGATGCGAGGCCGGGGCGGCGGCTTGAAACGGTCGGTCTGGCTCAGCGCCAGGCCGTCCGGCCACAGGAACGACACCCGGCAGGCCGCTGCACCGTTGACCACGCGGATGTCCCGTTGGCCATGGACCGCCATCTCAACGGGCGCGTGCAGCCGCCACTCGAATTGCGAGGACTCGGGCGCGCGCAGGGTATCGAAGATGAGGACCGCTTCCGGTTTCAGGAACAGGATGCGGCGGGTAAACCGTTCCAGTCTGCCCGCGTACGCGCGCAACGCCTCTCCGGAAACGTAGTCGAGATGCTCCGATGTGTGGAAATCAAGGATTTCCCCCTGGGCATCGCTGGCGTTCGGCAGCTGCCCTTCCCCATTGACGGTGACGCAATTTACCGACTTCGTGTGATGCATCCACTGCCTGTGGTGCTCGCTGCCGTGGATGTCGCGCCGTCCGGTACGGATCAGCAACCGCTCTCCGAACGCGTAGAGCAGGAAGGAATTCTGGGCCTCGTACCCGTGGCTGTGGGACCCGAGAGGACTGCTCTTGAAGATCACCTCCACGTTGTCCAGAGCGTCCTCCAGATTGGTATTGAGCGCGGCCTGCCCCGTACCCCTGAAACATCTGGATGTGGGCAGGTCGACGGGACGCTTCGCTTTGACCTCCGGAAGCGCGCCCCGAACGAAGCCGATATAACCCGGCTCGGAGGGGGATCCGCCGTGCGCGTCCACGTACCACTGCCAGTACGGATTTCGCGCCTGGGCGGCAAACAGCGCCATCACGCCGCGGTTCTGGCCGGACTCGAGGTGAGCCGTCAGGTCGCCGAAGCCTCCGCCTCGCGTACCGGGTGGCTGCAGATACATCGGATAGTAGCCGACCTGCGAGAAATAGGGCTTGTCGAAGGCGTCGATACCCATAGCCGTACGCATGATGTCCGCCCACCAGGTGAACCGCTGGATGTAGCTTCGCCAGTAGCCCATGCCCTGGTGCCAGCCACCGTCGTCGTCACTCCACACGGGATACGTGTTGGCGAATACGTTCGCCGCGAACCACACCCAGTCCGCGGCCTCGGGGATCTCATCCAGAAACGCGATGCCCACCTCTCCCAGAAAATGCCACGACCGGGTATCGTGGCTCCCGTACGGACGCCAGAGGAAGCGAGGATTCAGATGCGCGTTCATCTCCTTCCCCCGGATTCGCATCACGCGGCGACAGGTTTCGCGCTCGTCCTCCGTCAGCAGATCGTGGAGATAGCTGTAGGTGCGGGAGAAATAATACGCATAGGGCATCCCGGCTTCGTCGTTATACCTGAAGCCCGTCGCCCCTTTCGGGTCCCATTCGGCGCAGGCCATCAGAATCTTCCTGGCGAGTTGCCCGTACTCCTCGCGACCGCCGAGCAGCCGGGTAAATGCCAGGGTGGCCGCGCCGTTCAGGGCCGCGATCGTATACTCCCGGTTCGGCCACCAGATCGCCCGCCACTCCTCGCTGAGCCGGACCGTCCCTTCGGGATAGAGGGGCGGCTCTTCAGTGGGTGGCGGATTCTCGAGCAGCTTCTCGGACCCGGCCACGAGTTTTCCATAATGGACCGAGAGGTCGGACTTCGCACGTCGCCGAAATTCGGGAATCTGCTCCGGCCGCACAAATAGGCGCGGATGGCCGGTTGGAATGCGCGCGAGCAGGTCATCGCGAGAGGGCAGCGGCAACGGGTTTGCATCTGTTGCAACGGTAAACATGCGCACGCTGCTCCAGTCGGAAGCAGTACCCGACTGATCGTTATAACGGAATCGCCAATACCAGCGGCCGGGCGACAACGTACGAGGCGGACAGTGGACGTTGAAAGTGATGCTTGTCGCCTCGTAATCCACATCCGCGAAGGCACTGTCTGCAGCGCACTGAAGTTCGTAGCTCGCGGCGTCTTTCTGCGGCCGCCATGAAAACCCCGGAGGCGTCACCTGAGAGACGCTGCCATCGGCGGGGCGAAAGCCCCACTCGCCGGGTTTGCCCGGCGTCTCGTCGATCGAAAGGTGTTCGGCTGCCAGGGCCTGGGATGCCGTCATAAGCACCAGGACCGCGCAAACAATGACGAATATTCCAATCATACTGTTACTCCTCTCGTGCAATCCATGGGACGCGAACGCCAGATGTATTCCGGAATCTACCGGCTTTCCTCCCCCTCTCGTTGGGGCGAGGGACCAATGTGAAAGGTTGCACACATTCTTATGGCGTTGCGGCGTTTGTAGGGGCGACCGGCCGGTCGCCCCTACGAAAACCGGGCACCCGCAATACGATATCGCCAGACCGTATCGTAAGCCAGCATTGGCTGATTGCTGACAGTTGGCGGCTGATTGCTTCCTGCGAGGTGCGTGCTGCTACATCGCCCATTTCATCTGCAATTTTCGCTTATGGACCGCGCAATCGCGAAGGTAGAGATTGATCAAGGTCTGGTACGGAATACCCGCTTCCGCCGCCATATCCTTGAAATAGGTGACCGTGTCCCGATCGAGCCGCATGGTAACTGGCTGCTTCAGGTGCTTGATGTAGGGATTCTTGCGTCCCTTCATCTCTGAGAAATCGTAGTGGTCTCTCATGAGCGTCTCCTCCAGTAGTCAAGTTCTTCGGTCTTATTGGCCTTTCTAGCGGAGATGATGCGTACGATCGTTTCACTCTCTCGAAAACAATGGCAGACAACAAGCACACGCAGTTTAAAGCTCATACCCAGGAGCAGGAACCGGTCTTCATCTTCTGAATGGTCGGGATCGAAGAATTGAACCGCGTTTTCATCGTAGAAGGCCGTCCGCGCTTCTTCGAACGAGACCCGATGTCAAGCGGATGACATGAATTCGAACGAGCAGTCGTCACAGACGTGAACTGTTCGGGGTTTTTTATTAAGGCTGGAATGCTGATCGCTGACAGCTGATAGCTGCTTGTTCTCAACTATAATACTTAGGGTTCGTAACCGTCAAAGAGCTATCCTGCAGCGGCAATGTGACTTTCGCCCCGCCCTCGCGGTGGGATATATGGAATGCCAGCGCGATCTCCAGCGCCCTGCGACCGTCCTCGCCAGTGCAGGAAGGCGTCTTTCCCTCATCGATACACGTTACCAGTTCCTCGATCGCCTTTACGACCCCGCTCCTAGCTTCAATATTCTGGGGTATCTTCCTCCCGATCAGGGCACGTCCCTCATAGACGTCTTCCGACACGGTCCAGAGTTCGTCCACGTGGTAACCGATCCGGATCCTCCCATTCGTGCCCACCAGGTCGAATTCGAATCCCACAGGACAACCTTCAACGGCGTTTACGAAGGCGTGCATTCCGTTATGGAACTGAATGTATCCGCTGCCTCCCGGGTCTTCGTGGGGCTCCCGCGCGCCGTCAAGTTGGCCGAACACCCACTCCGCCTCGCCGCCCGACCAGAACCGCATCAGGTCGAACATGTGGGTCGCCTCGTGCACCAGTTCGGGGCCCATATTGCCCGCGATGCTGATCAGCTCCCCGATCGTGCCCTCGGCGATCAGTTCTTTCACGCGGACCATCAGCGGATCCCACCTGTTGTGATAGAGGATCGCCAGCGTGGTTCCCGCCTCGCGGCAGGCTTCGATCATGCGGTCCGCTTCCGGCAGGCTGGTTGCCATCGCCTTCTCGGACAGGACTGCTTTCACGCCCGCTTCGGCGGCCGCCACCGTCATCTCTGCGTGCAGGTGCGCATGCGTCGCCACGCTGACGATGTCCAGCGCTTCCGCCGCCAGCATCTCGCGATAGTCGGTATAGAGGCTACGTACGCCCCATCGGGCGGAAAAATCCGCCAGTTTCTCCTCGTGGATATCCGCCGCTGCCACGACCCGGGTTCTCTCCACCTGCCCGTAGGCGCCCGCCAGAACACCGGGCTGGGGGACCCGGCCCGGCTGCCGGCGCTTCTCGTCGTCCATCGTACTGGCCATGCGCCCACAGCCGATGATCCCCACGCGGTACGTCGTCTTGTTCACGGTCTCGCCTGCCTCTGACTTTACAATACCCGGCACTCCAGGTCCGTCGCCATCGCCGCCGCCGGCGTATGGTGGTGGTCCATTGGCGGGGTCGTCAGGTAGTGTACGTAGAAGACGCCGGGCTCGCCGGGAGATGGAAAAACCGTCCGGAAGCGCCCATTGGCTTCGACTTCGTAGCGCACCGAGCCTGTCCCCGACCACGCGCCGACGGCCGCGACGTCCACGGTCGCCGCATTGTCCGTAACCACGGCCCAACTCGTACCCTCGCCGTCGGCACGTTGACGTGCTCCGAACGCCGAAACCAGGGGCCCATCCGGCAGGCTGAAGGTGTTTTCGACGACTACTGTCGCAATTTGCGACACATCGCCCGACACGACCTCGTGTTCCGCACGGAACCAGGAAACCCCGGAATAAAAGGTCAGATACGCGACAAACTCGTATCCACCGCCGTATGTTCCATCCACACGCAGGCGGGCCGACCGGGGACCCCGTGTTTCAACATCGATCCGGACCTCCCCCGACGGAAACAGGATCCTGCCGTCCTTGCGGAGGAGCGCCGGCCCGGGCGCTCCCGGCCCGTGAAACGCCCTGCCGTCGAAAATCACGTTCTCCACGAAGTTGAAACGCCACTTCCGGACCTGGTAAATCACCGGCCCCTGCTGCACTTCGATGGGGTCTTTGCGATCGCGAACCTTGATGGGGTTCTGCTGCCTCGGAGGAGGAGGCGTCCCCTCTCCGTATTCGAACGCGAGGACCTCCTCACCTCCGGCGCGGAGGTGCGCCGGAAACAAGACCTCCGCGGCTTTCACGCTGCCGTCTTCCCAGGTCTCCAGCGCGTCCACCTGCACGGGTCGCGGTTCCCCGCCAGCGTCTACTATGCGGGCCGGGCATTCATCGGCGAACTCGCCGGGCTTGAAGTCCACCGCTACCGCGCACGGGAAATTCCTTCTGTTGAACCCGTCCCTTTCGGAAATGCGGATCCGTTTGCGCATTCCGATGCCTCCCGAATTCGACGCGATCTTCCGTGTCCAGTCCCGGAACCGTGTCACCATCCGGCGATCAGCTGCGGTGGAAGAACACTATTGCAGGCCGAGTTCCACCCACTTCGAGGCCATGCGGCGGATACGCGGCCTTTCGCTGTTCAGAAAATCGTCGGTGAAAGCCCGGCCCGGCCGGCTGTATTGGAACCGCTCCATGAGATTGATCAGGGTGCGGTGGTTCGTTTTCATCAACTCGACGTGCTCAGGCTCCGTGGCCTCAGGAACGAAATTCAACGCAAGGTGGCGTCGTCCCACCGCGCCGCCGTAGGCCGCGTGCCAGATGTTCATGTTCAGGAACAGAACGTCGCCCGGATTGGACTCCAGAAAGTGGCACGGTACGTCCGTGCCGGGCACGCCCAGCTTTTCAATGGGCCTCAGCGCCTCGTGTAACGGCAGGCGGTGAGATCCGGGGATCACCCGCAGGCAGCCTGTGTTTCTGGTAAGGGCATCCAGATAGAGTGACACCTTCATCGGGGGAAAGTTCAGCCGGCTACCATCGGGATGCCATTCCGTTTCACCCACGTACAGATTGCCCTCGGAGCAGAGCCAGTGAAATCCCGGCCCCAGCAGGCGTTCCACGGTTGAATAGATGCGGTCGTCTTGGGCCAGGTCCGCCAGCAGCGGGTTTCGTTCCGCGATTCCGTAGAGCGCCTGCCTCGTTTCGCCTGGAAACGGCCGACCCTCCCGGTCTTTCACCAACATGTCGTCGAACGTGTCTCCGATGGCGGTCATTTCATCCGCACTGAACGCTTCTCGCAGCGGAAGAAAGCCGAACGTCTGGAAGAATTCGACCTGTTGATCGCTAATCATACCCGCCCCTTTCGCTGTGTCGAACGCCTGTTCGGCGGTCTCGATCAAGGCTTGCAGCGTGGCGGCTCGCTCTCCCAGGGAGACGCCCGCGCGTAGTCCCTAATCCGTCTCGATGTTCCACTTGACCAGACCCACGTCTCGCGGGCCGTAAAGTCCGGGTCCAAAGGCATCGTCGCGCTGGCGATAGCCCGTCCCGTACGCGGTCAGTATGGACCCGTCCGGGAGCAAGATGGAGGACGTCGTGTGGGGGCTCGCATGCCAGGCGCGGGAGCGCAGCTTGCCTTCGGGCGACGGCGAACCCTTCCTGTTTCCCGTCCATGCGGCGAGGATGTAACGGCGGTCCAGGTCCCACGAGCGCCCGTTGTCGCGGCTCACGACCGCCTCGATACCGAACCTGGGAAATCCTTCACCGGTGTCGGAGTAGCCAAGACGAACCACGTACGTAACCGCAATGGCGCCACATGGCAGAAGCACTGTGCTGGCGTGGTGGCGTCCCCAGTCGTAGAGTTGGTCGACTTCACTCCACGTATAACCGTTATCTCGTGAGATGGAAATCCCGAAACCCTCGTAGTGATCGAATTGAATGCCCTTATAGGCCTCAGGAGGATCCGTCCGGCAGGTTGCAACGATGTCGCAGTTCGTCGCCCGAACCGGGCAGACCTCGTTGACGCCTGCGAACTCCGGTACGTGATGCGCGCCGGTCCACGTTCGTCCACCGTCCGTGCTGAATCTGACGTAGGCCTGCGAGTCCATGGTCACGGAATCGCCCCAATAGCCCGTTTCCATCAGACGCGTCACCCTGCCCGTCCCGGGATCTCTGTCCACCAGAACCGGGTCCCAGGCCATCCACGTCCTCCCTCCCGGCGCCGGCTCCACCGGCGCCGTGTCGCCCCACGTCTCTCCAAAATCCGAGCTGAACCATCGCGAAGGCGGATGGCAGGAATACATCATCACCCTGCCCTCGCCCAGATAGGTCAGCGCGTGGCCGAGCCCGCAGGCTGGGTTGCCCTGCGCGTCGGTATGTACGTACCTGGGCGCGCTCCATGTAGCGCCCCTGTCGCTGCTGGACAGGACCATGGCGTAGTGTACCCAGGGACTACCGGGATAATCGCAGCTCGCCAACATCAGCACGCGGTCCACTTCCGGCATATACACGATATGGGGCACGGCAACCACACGGTTCCAGTTTCCCGTCACGATCTGCGAGCGGGCGGGGAGTTCAACCGGTTCTCCTTCCGGATTCAGTCGGATCACCGCGTGATCTTTCCACATTGCTTTTTACCTTTAGCTGATAGCTCTGCCTGAGGGTCCCCCGGTCTTCCGCCTAAACCTCGATCCAGCTTTCCGTATTGGACGATGCGACGACGGCGTCCAGGATCCGGAGCACGAGAAGACCGCCCGATACCGGAATGGGAGCACGTGCTCCCGAGTTTGCGGCCTCGACGAACGCGGCCAGTTCCCGGTAGCACATCTCTTCGAGATTGTCGCCGGGAATGCGCAGGACGGTGGGATGCGCGTATTCAGGCATCACCCGGCTCTCCACGGTCACGACGTCGCCCTTCCAGTCGCCACGAACCCGCCCGCGGGTTCCGTACACGTCGACGAAGTCGTACCCGACGCCGGATGCCTGGGAGACGGAAAACGTCGCCACGGCGCCGCCCTTGAGCCGCACGGTATAGGCAGACGTCTCGTCCGTCCCTCCCGCGTTCCATCTCACGATTCCCGAAACCGACTCGGCCTCGTCGCCCGTCATCCAGAGTACCTGGTCGGTCAGGTGGGAGCCCAGAAAGAGGAGCTGACCGCCGCCTTCCGCGTATGGACCGCCGAGCCATCCTCCGAGCGGGCCGCCCCCTTTTCCGGCCGCCACGAAGCTGACGTCTCCGACAGCGCCTCGATCAAGCAGGGACTTGATGAACATCCTGCTGAGAGAATAGCGCATGCAATAGCCGACCATGGCCACCACGCCCTGATTTTCCGCGGCATCCACCACCTCGGCGCCTTCCGCCGCATTGAGACCCATGGGCTTCTCGATAAAGACGTGCTTCCCGGCGTCGATGGCCGACAGGGCCACGTCCTTGAGGTACCGGTGCGGGACGGCCACAATGACCGCGTCGACGTCGACGCATTTCGTGACTTCCTCCGCGGAATCGTGTACCGCATCGATTCCGAACGCGTCGGCCACCTGTCGCGCCCTGGCTTCATCCACGTCCGCGCACGAAACCAGCCGGGCGGAGTCTGTCCGGGAGAAAGCCGGAGCGAGATTGAGGCGGCTCTGCCCGCCGCATCCGACCAGCCCGACACGCAGCATTTTCGACATGGTAATCTCCTGTAGAGTGCTCCGGAGCGGGGCGATTTCGAATTCTCGGCGCCCGCGTCGGGATCAACTGCCGTACGGTTTCGGCAATCACAGACCCAGCATCGACAACGTCCCGTCCGAAGATCCGAGCAGAAGGCGGCCGCCCACGTGCGGCGTCAGGGCGTGAATCTTCGCCTCCGTACGGTAAACGCTGAGGATCCGTCCTTCTCCGTCCAGAATCCATATGCTCCCGTCTTCACACCCGGCGACGACCTCTGGCGTGCCATCCTGATTCAGGTCGGAGGCAAACAGCCGCCGCACCGGCGCCTCCAGGTTGCGCCGCCATCGCTCGGTCCCGTTTTCGTCAAACAGGTAGAGGTAGTAACAGTCCGAACCGGCCGCCACCTCGGGCTTCCCGTCGCCGTCCAGATCCACCGCGGCGACCGCGTGCACCTCTTCGCCCACGTCCCGGGTCCATAGGTGCGCCAGCTTCTGACCGACGAGTCTCAGCGCGTGCACCTTCGACCGGGTCGTTCCGCACGCGATCAGATTGTCGCCGCTCCCGTACAGATACACATCGCACCCCGGTAGCATCGACGGCCATCCGTCCAGCCCGTTTTGTGCGATCTCATTTCCGTCCGCATCCAGCACATAGCAGGTACCCCCGCAGGAAATCCTGCCGGGTCCGCCGATCACCTCGGGCAGCCCGTCGCCGTCCACGTCGGCCAGGCAGAACGGGTCGAAGATCCCGTAGATGAAGAAATTCCAGCGCTTGTTGCCGTCAGCGTCGAAACAATGGAGCTGCCGGTCGGTGACCGCCGCCAGGATATCCGGCCGTCCCGTGCCTCGAAGGTCCGCGGCCTTGACAAGCTCGACGGAGGAATTGCGCGTATACCATGCCCATCCTCCCCGAAAGATCTCGAACCTGTGGGACCATTGCATGGCGCCTTCGCCATCCAGATAGTAGAGACATCGGTCATTGGCGCCGGCTGCCACCGGACCGCTCTCGTCGCCGTTGGGCCCCGCTGCACACACCGAAAGCACCGCGTCCCCGGCCTGAAACGTCCAATCGGTTTCTCCATCGGGAGACAGCGCCACCACGCGCCCGTCCTGCGTCCCCGCAACCACGCCATCTCCCCTGCGCGCCGCGCATCGGACAGCGGACCCGAAATCGCGCGCCCACAGGGGACGCACGGATTGCGCCGGTCCCTTTCGGATGGCCGCCCCTGCATCGGGACGCCATTCAGGAAGTCTCCACAACGCACGTGGAATACCTGCACAGTCACCCGCCGCCGTGCGAACGCGATGCCGCCCGGCCTGCAACATTTGCTTCCCGCCGCACAATTCCGCGTTCACGGGGTCCGTTGCGTCCACCACACCGATGCCGGACTCCAAGTCCAACTCGACGGAAACCGGCGCGCCGCTATCCAGGAACGTCGCGTCTCCTCGCAGCAATGTGCCTCCGAGCAGGGCGAACCATCCCTCCCCGATCACGTAAACGTCCGCCTTTCCGGATATCGGGCCGACCGCAAACGAACCGTCCGCGCCGCCGGTCCCGATCAACATCCGCCCTTCCGATCCATCGAGAAGGACCGCGTTCTCCCCGACGCGCCACATCCGTACGTCCAGCGGTTTCGCATCGTTTGTCGCGTAGAAAAGATTGATGAACGTGTGCCGGTCGCCCGGCGCCATCTCGCGGCTGACGGACTGGCGAAGGATATTGACATAATCGTCCGAATACGGATAGTCCTTCCACCAGTGCCCAAAGGCCTCCCAGTCCCGTTCCATCGTGACCCGGTCTCCTCCGGCGCCCTCAAGGACGAATCGGTCCTCCCGTCCGCTGTCCTGATCCCTCTGCAGGGTCTCCAGCCGATCCCCATCCAGCGCGGGCGTTCCCAGCGTTCGCCAATTGCATTCGAGCGCGAAGGTCCCCGCCTTGCTGGCTTCGATCTCATCGATGACCACGAAGAAACGCCCCTTGCGCCAGACGACGTTCCTTGTCCATCGCGCTCCCCATTCCCCGTCCATCGTGGTCCGGCTCATGCCCGTCAGGTCCAGGTCCGCCAATCCATCGAGCCCGCACAGTGCAGGTACCTCCCAGGGCTCTCCGTTCCGGACCGCCGTCACGCCGTTGTGATGTTTCAGGGTGGGCCCCTCCGTGTACGAGGCATCCACCAGGAACACCCGATCGTTCGCCGAGAATTCCACGATGGTGTTTCCGTCGTCGTGCCCGTGGTTACCGTATGATATCCCGTGGATCATCAGGTACTGATCCTCCCTGTCGAACCCCTCGCGAAAACACACTGTGTCGAAGGCCTCGTCACGAGGCAGGTTTAAACGCTTTACTTCGGAGGGACGGGCTTTCGGGTCGGTGGCGAATTCGTAGAAGCCCTTCGCGACCTCCAGCACCCGCACGCCGGACATATCCGAGGGCGCTTCGGGCGCCAGTCCGTCACCGTAATATTTCTCGAATCCATGGATGAGCGACACCCGGTCCGAATGTGAGCGAATGAGGAACTCCGCGCGTCCGTCCCCCAGCACGTGCCCCGCCTTGGCCAGGAAACTGGCAGGCGGCGGCACCTGGCATCCACCGGAGTCGCCGAACGGCGGCATCGCGCCGCGGCTGTTGCAGTACAACACCGCCTGGTCCAGCGACCGGAGGCAGTTTCCGTTGTCCACGTACGTCATGTCCCCGCTGGCGAGCGTATAGGTCAGAAGATGGTCCAGCGTCGTCCACTGGTAGGCATTCGCATCCTCTGTGGGTTTGAACGATGCCGCCTGTCCCTTGAACAGGTCCGCGGACGCCGTCTGCCATTCCGCTGCCTCAGGCATGCCATAGTGAGTGGAGAAGTATCGACCCGCGAACCACGACGACAGGCCCACCAGCGTCTGGTGGTTCTGTCTCACCATCCTGTGACCAACGCCCTCACGGAAAAACCTGTTGTATGCGCCTTCGTTCGAGTCCATCAGCCACAGCAGATAGCGCGTGATCCGCAGGCGGTCCGCATCGGAGAATACCGGACTCTCCTCGATCAGGTCCCAGATCACCGCCAGCCACCACACGTTGAAATGCGCCATCACGCCGTGCTCCCCCATGTTCAGGTGCGCATCCACCGCTTCGCGTAATGCTCTGGCATGGACCTCATATCCCGTCCGATGATACGCGAACCCCTGCCTTCCCGCCTCGGTAACCATCCCGTGCCCCGCCCCGGCCTTGGACGCATGCGGCTGGCTGACCTGCCGGATGTAGTCCTCGCGTCGCTCGTCGAGCCAGCCGTCAGGCGGCTGTTGGAGCGAATCGAAAGCCGTGCCGGGCTCGACGTCCATCAGCCATCCGAAACTCGGTCTCGCGCCCGTGCCGACTCGCTCCAGAAACCGCGACGCCGCGCGGTCCAGACCGGCTTCGTCGCCGGCTCCCAACAGGACCGCGTTCCTTCCGTTTCCCAACAGGTTGTGCAGCGTCCGCAGCGTATACCCTCCCTCACCTGGATAACAGAGATCTTCGATCGCCCACCACTGGTAGTACAGCCAGCGGACGAAGGGGTTGTCCGCCATGTTTCCCAGTGCGACCACGTGTGTGTCGAGCAGTCCCCTGGAGGCTGACGCATCGTCGGCGCGGACGACCGGCAGACGGGCGCCTGTGGCGGCCTCAATCCGTTCGACGATTCGCACAGCCAGACGCCGGTGGGCGTGGCTGTCCCCGATGACGATCTTCCCTCCGGGTCGGCCGTCGGCCGCCAGTACCGTCTCCAGGCGCATGTCCTTCAATTTGTCGACTTTAAGTCCGACCGACTCCGGATTCGATTTCATTATTCCTCCTGCCAAAGGTCCGGCTCATCGGCCGTCATCCGCCCGCCACCGGCTGATCTCCCCCCGGTCCGTCGCCAGTACAACCGTTCCGTCCACCGCCACGATACAGGTCGGCCTCCCGGTCAATCTTCCGGAAAGGACGACCCCTCCGTCGCCGTCCAGGACGACCAGCGTCCCGTCTTCGCAGCCGGCCGCCACCCTGGCGCCGCCCTCGACCCCCAGAGCCGCCATCACCGTCGGCGGGGACGGCAATCGCTTCGACCAGATCCTTTCGCATTGGTGGTCGAGGGCCAGGATCAGCCCGCCCGAAAGCGCCGCGAGGAGCTCCTTTCTTCCGTCGCCATCCAGGTCGATCACGTCGAAGTCCCGGACGTTGTTCGCCGGAATGCGCTGCCCCGGACCCAAGTGAACGTTGTGCAGGGCGCGCCCGTCCCGAGACCAGACCGTTACCCGGTTCCAAGTCCCGTTGATCTCGCTGACGACTTCCTTCCTGCCGTCCCCGTCCAGGTCCCCGTAAAAGATGTGCTTCCGGCTCATGCACGCCCATCCGCCGATACTCGTATGTCCGTCCGGCACGTCGTGGAAGGCGCGCTGCTTCGGATCCAGTTCGCGGTTGTTCACGACGGCCATCGCGTGCGAGTCCGTGGGCTGCCTCGCGATCAGCAGATCGATGCTGCCTTCGGGTCCGTCGATCAGGGCGAACCGCGAACCCGGCCCCCAGAATACCGGAAGCCGTTTCACCAGGTTCCCGTTTTCATCCAGAATCTCCAGCGTGCAGGCGCTGCCCACGAAGGCCTGGCTCCTGCCATCCAGAAAAACGCCCGAATGGAGTCCATGAACACCCGCGTGTCCCGGCGCCGTCTTGAACCAATAGGGTTTAGCGGCCCTGAAAACGGCGGGGTCTTCCTCCGAGACGAAGACCCATCTCCGGTCGCCGGAATCCGGATCGAACGCGATGACCTTCTCGTCCTCACATCCCGCCAGAAGCAGGTTGTGCTCCCCCCACCAGTGGAGGAGACGGATAGGACCGTCCGTCGGCATGGTCCGGAGTTTCTCGCCCCCCTGCGACAACACGTGGACATTCCGGTCTTCGGCCGCACAGATCAGCGTCTGTCCGCCCGAGTCGACCGCGACCAGGTCTACTATGGCGCCGCCCACCCGCGATGCGAAAACCGAAGTTGCAGACGGTACCTCCGGTAAGACGGGCGATGGCGCGGCCGCGGATCGCCGTCTGGCATCCCGGCCCTGCTCCAGAAGGCCCGATAGCCGCGCCGTCACCCTTTCAAGCGCGGCCGCATCTGGCGCCGCGCCGGTAACTGAATGCCTCCCCGCGGGGATTCGGATGGTCGCCGAACCCGGACCCGTTCCGTCCCCCTCGTACTCCGGGACGCTTCCGCCGACGCGCACCCCGTCCGGATCGGAAACGGCCAGCCGGATCTCGGTCTCTTCATCCGCGACCACTTCCACCGCGCCAACGTGAAAGTCCCAGTCGACCTGAACCGGCGCACTCGCGCGGAACAGCGGCGCGCCCATTGCCACGCCTGTCAGATTGACGCCGTGCAGATGGCTTCCGGCCAGCACCACCAGATCGCCGTTCAGTCCCTCGTAATCTCCCGCGGCGGCAAGGGCCGGCTCCGGGAGCGCCAATGCCGCGGCGTTCTCGGCCAACCGCGCGCACACCGTCCCGTCCCCTGCCAGCAGCGAAAACCAGCATCTCCCGCTTCCCTCCTGCACCGCCCCCCGCCACAGCATGCGGGCCTGGCTGTCCTCGACGTCCGTCTCTAGCGGATCCGACATGCAGATCCGGGCGTTATCCCGGATATGCGCGGCGCCGCCATCCGGCAGTGCCTCCCACGCGCCCTTCCCCTGCCACAGGAACTCCACCTCCAGTTCCTCGCTGTCCGCCCGGAACGTCAGACGGTCGACAAACAGCGCGTACCGGCCGACACGCTGCGCAAGCGTCCTGCGCCAGTTGCAGAACGCCGCCCTCGGTACCTCAGCCGCGACCACGGCGGTTCCCCCGACCACGTCACGGTACTTCAGCGCGGAATCCATCGCCACCACCGGCTCCACCATGCCTTCGGAACGCGTCAACACCTGGTTCAGGTAGCCTTCCAGCAACGTCTCTCCATCCAGCCGGAGTTCCAGGACGACAAAGGTGTGATACGCGTTTCGGGACGCGCCGTTCATCCCCTTCACCAGGATGAAATCGCCGGTCGAATCCGCCTCGCTGCGAAAACTGCCGAACAGATACGACTCGTCCAGTGGCAGTCCACTGTGACGCTCCTGCCACAGCGGCTCGGGGATGGGATGGATGGACCACTGGTTCACAAGATCCGCAGGCAGGCGGGGCTCGATATCGTCTTCCGGCCAGAAGGACTGCCCCAGCCGGAAGATGTTCAGGTCCATCCCGGTCCGGCGCAGGTACTCGCGGTAACGCCCGTCACCCGTCAGATAGGCGGCCTTGTTGAGAAGCCCGATGGACGCGGAGTTCAGGGCCCAATCGGGTTCGCGCCCCGAGGCGAGGATCTCCTGCCCGCGAAGAAGGTTGGCCATTACGCCGTTTTCAATGGGTTTACGGTCGCCGGTTAGCAGCATATAGCTCAGAACGGGAGCCATTCCCGTATTGTACCAGAACAGATTGTCGTGTTCCCCGTCCACCCAGGCGTGGCGGTGCAGGGATGCGAAATGCCATTTGGCCGCCTCCATGGATTGCTCCCAGAGTGCTCCCGGGTAATGGGCCTGGAAGTAACGGCCCAGGCAGTACAGCGATATCGCCGACCACTGCCCGTGCCGCGACCCCACGCTGGGCGGCGGTTCTCCGAATCCCTTCGCGCCGCGGCGCACGTTCTCCACCACGCGCCGTCTTGCGCCCTGGTCCTGCGCGTGGCCGAACTGTGCGGCGAAAGCGTTCGTCACCCGCAATCGCTCTTCATCGGTGAATACCGGGCTTTCTTCTATCAGATCCCAGTACAGAATCATCATGTGCGCGTTATAGTGGTAGGGTCCGCTCAGCGGCTCGTCCTTGTTCTCGATCCGCTCCCCGTCTATTTCCGTAATCTCCGCCATCGCGCGGTCGTCCGGGAAGGCCAGCCGGATGGCTTCCCGCGCGTGGAAGGCGTCTCCGGTCATGTAGTACATCGCCATTCGCTTGCTGATACTGTTCCATCCGAAATACCCCACCGAACCGTAACCGGCGGACGCCTCCCAGGTCTCGAATTCCCGGATGTCCTCGGGGACCCGGATCCCCCGACCCAGCTCGATCTCCATCAGCCAGCCCAGCGTCAGCCCGCTCTCCCCGGCCTTGGCGTCCAACACCTTCCCCGCCAGCACGTCTGCCGCCGCTTCCACGCCCTCCGCATCGCTGGCGCCCACGAAGATTACATTGTGCCCGTTGCCGAACGGATTGTGAAGCGACCGGACCTCGTACCCGCCGGGTCCCGGATAGCGCAGGTCCAGCAGCGTGTAGTACAGGTTGTAGAGCGCTTCGACGGTCCGGTTGCCGGACCGGTTGCCCAGCACGATCAGATGCCCAGAGATGGGCACGGCGCCCGCATTGGATGTGTCATCGACAACGGGTAAGAGAACCCCTGTCCGTGCCTGAATCGCTGCCTGAACGCGATTCGCGGCCCCGGCGTATCGTCCGCCTTCCGGAACCACGATCGTTGCGTTCGGCTGGCCGTTCCGGACCAGTTCAGTATCGAGATTCAGGTCCTTCAGTTCCGTGTACTCCAGTGGAATACGCATCGGATCACTCCCTTCGTGATATACGGGGCTTCTAAGTCAATACGCGTGAACTCCGTGCCCCTGGCCCGGGAAAAAGATCACGTCCAGCACGTAACCCAGGGGAACGGCCAATGCGTATCCGACGATGGTCCCGATAAAGAACGGCACGGTCCGCCGGTAGAGCAGCATGCCGCCGGTTTTGATCACGATAAACTTGCAGACCCATGCGGCAAAGATGCTGAAGGCCGCGTGCCTCGTCATGCCGGTGTAGCCCACTGCCAGCCCGGCCGGGTGCACCGGCCACCAGTTGAATCGGTATCGCAGGAACGCCAGCAGGGCCATCCCCGCGGCGCCGGCAGCAAAGAGGATGAACGACGCCGCGTGAACGGGGTCCGGGCTGCGCATGTGGCTCACGTAGCCGTTCACGCTCGGGACGGTTCTGCGGAAGAGCGCGATACTGCCGAAATTGTACGCCCCGCCGGAATATCCCCAATAAAGTGTAAGAGCCACGGACGTCGCGATGCTCGTCAACAGGCCCAGCCCCACAACCCACCCCAGCCGCCTTCGGTGGCGCTCCACCCGTTCGGCCAGCTTTGCAATCTGCGCAAAGGCCGGCATGAACAACCCCATGTGGTCATTGGCGAAGACATTGGTAAACGCCATGGCCGTCAGCCCCGGCGCCGGAATGGACGCCGCGCCCGCGGTGCCCAGAATAAGCCCCTGGGCGCTCTGGGGCAAGTTGACGTAGAGCAGACCGGTCTGCGCCACGATCCGCGCGAGACCAAGGTAACTGAGGAACAGCAGCACGGTCAACGCCGCGGACAGGAGCAGTCCCATACCCGCCATCCGCAACCAGCAGATGACAAAAGCCACCCCCAGAACCAGACCCCACACCGCCCATCGGTACCTCATCAGCTCCCCGGCGTCGTCTGCTCCGTCCGCTCGACCCAGCGCGCGGCGAACCACCCGCCCGAGGTGCCCCCGGGCTGTCCACAACGCCAGGCCCACGTAACACATCATCGCGCCGCCGCCCTGCCACGACACGTCTCCCCCGGAGAATCCCGCAACACCCAGTCCTATCCTGGCGAACGCCGCGATCTCCAGAATGTAGAACAGGTGAAACAGCCAGATACTCAGCAACAGGTCCAGGCCCGTCATGTACGCGAACCCGATGGTATAGAAATTCAGGCTCACGTGGACCATCGAGTACTGCGTGAAGTACACCCACAACTGCTGGTGAAACAAACGGATCATCGGGAATCCGTGTACGAACGCGGGCACCAGGTTCCAGACCTTGATCGCCAGCGCGACCGACAATCCCGCGATGAACATCCGGTTCCGCAACAGCCCCGCCCATTCGCCTCTGCCTGCGGCGCCCTCCGCCATGTCCGCGGCAACCGAGGGAATGGGATAAGCCAGCCGTTCGTGCCCCGACCACTGCCGGTGAAGCACCGCAACCGTACAGAACGAAACCAGCGCAATCCCGCCCAGCAGCGCCGTCCACCAGAAGAGGGGAACGGCCCATTCGCCCCAGGGAATCCCTTCACCGGGGGGAAGACCCTCGAAGAGCCATCTCATGGCTCCCTGCGCGTTGGACGGCGCCATCCATCCGGGCACGTGGGGCAGGAGGTACTCTCCCCACTGATTCTCCGGCGTGGCGAGATAATGCGGGATGGCCAGCATGCCGATCCAGGTCGTGGACAGACCGAATGTCGGCGCCATACCCCCCGCCAGGCCCGCACACAGCGCCACCAGGAGTTCAGGGCCGGACAGCGCCAATCTGGGAACGAAGCGACGAAGGACCGGAGTCGCCAGGACGAGGATCAGGAATGTGACGAACACGCCCATGGGGAAATGGGTCCGGTTCAGCCATGATCCCCGGATGATATAGAGCGAGTGCAGGCTCCAGAAATTGTGCAGTGCGGCAATTCCCAGGCCTACGCTCAGGGCGCGCGCCGAAACCCCGCGTATCGCCAATTTCGCGCCGGCTATCTCGGCTTCGCGTTGCCCGGCAGGACTCGCCATACAACATATCCCTCAGTTGGCCCGTTCAGGACGCGACCTCCCGGACAGGCGGCGTCTCCAGTTCCGCCTCCCCCTGCCGCGCGTAGTCCGTCTTCGTTTCCGGAGGCATTGTCTTCCACACCAGAAAGAGCTTGCGAAGGTCGTTCAGAAAGCCCCTGTTCACGCGTTGCCACGAGTTCACGTCTCCGCTCAGGCGACGGATACGGACCTCTATGCGGTATATATCGTGTTCTCCCGTGGGAATCGCATTCATCTGGACGTCCTGGCTGATGCCTAAATCGTATGGCGCCAGCCACATCCGCAGCGCGATCCTGTACCCCGTGCCGGCCGGAAGCGGATCGGACCCGAAACGCACGTCCCGCGAAACGAACCGGCCCAGGGAACCCTCGCCGAACGACTCAAAATTCCGAAAGAGATAGGTGTACATCCCCAGGGCTTCCGATCCCGCCAGGGTAAACGGAAAGTCGAAAGTCCAGTCGTCCCCATCCGGATTCGGAAACTGCCACCGCCGCGTCACGTCCGGTACGGACATCTGTTCGGCCTTCCTGGCCGGATAGAGGGTGGACAGGAACACCGCCAGCATCACCAGCAGCGTGGAAGAAACCGCCGACAGGGAAGAGTAGTTCAACGACAGCCCGCCCAGCGCCCCCCGCTCGTACAGGACCAGCGCCAACGCCTGGCCGATCAGATAGCCGAACGCCGCTCCCAGCGTGGCGAACACGGCCGCTTCGGCCAGAAAGAGCGCGGATATGTGGCTTGGCGCAAGGCCCACCGCCGAGTAGACGCCGATTTCGCGGAATCTTTCGTACACAGCGCCCATCATCGTATTCAGGACGATGAGCGAGGCGATCACCAGCGGGATGAAGAGATTCGCGATGCCGGAAAGGGAGGTGGTGCCGATGGAGCTGTATACGGTCACCTCGTCGTCGATCCCGACGAACATCGTCAGCGCAACCCGCGACATGAAGTCTTCGATCTGCCCGCGGACGTCCTGGCTGGGGTTGCCCTGAGCGTCCCTGAAATCAGTGATCGCGATCGACCTGAGTGTGCCCCCGATTTCGATGACGAACTCGTACGGGAGCAGCGCCGTATTGCTCGTGTCCAGGTGGATGAACGCCTCGATCGGCTCCGCTCCCATCAGCCTCGGGTCCTGGCTCAGGTTGCGCCAGTCGCTCGTTCCCGCGGTCTCCATCGTTGTGTCGATGGGGGTCGGGCGTTCGTCATCCATGTCTGCAAGCCGGTCCACGGCCCGGGAGTCCAGAATCCCGATGACGTCTAGCTCCACACCCAACATGCGCACCCTCGCCCGGCCGGCTTCCACGTCCGCACCGGTTAACCCCACGAGTTCCGCAAGTTCGCCCGGCAGGATGACCGCGTGCCGTTCCCCCTGACGGAACCAGCGGCCGGCCGTCAGCAGCCTGTCCATCCCCAGCACGTGCGGTTCCACCGACGTCACGCCGAGCAACCCGTTCGCAAAACTCCGCCGTCCGCTTTCGGGTTCCTCGAAGTCGATATACGCCCGCTCGCCTCTCTTTTCGGAAATGTAAAACGCCCGGGGCGCAACCCGGGCGAAACCGCCGAAATGACTCTGGATGTACGTGAGCGCGGAGGGCTGCATTCCCCTCCAGTTCCGGTCTCTCACCAGCGCACCCTGGTAGGGCGGACGGTTGTCCCTGGGCAACTTGTAGAAACGCAGGTATGTCTGGACCGACGTAAACGAAAGCACCGTGAAGGTCAGCAAGGTCAGCGTGACCGCCGTGAGCCCGCTGCGCAGCGGTCGCTTTCGCAGATTCGAAACGCCCAGTGTAAATGCCACGATCATCGCCGAGATCCGTCCCACGTCCTCCTCGTACACACCCGTTGCGGACTGCTTCATTCGTCGTACCTGTTCCGCGAACCTGGACACCACGATCACCATTGCCACCCCGCCCAGACACAGGATCACAAAGGCGAGAAAGATGATGTAGGGAGAACCGGACAGCTGAAACGCGGGATGCACCCACCGCAGGGCCAGAAACATGGCAATGAGAATCGCGGCGAATCCGACAATTCGTCTGTGGACGTCTGGAAACCCGAAGAACAGCCGCTCGCAAAAGAACGAGAACGGCAGCAGCAGGACGAAATAGAAGATGACGCCGCGAACCGTGTCGTTGGCCGTCTCCTTCACCTCGGGGTACCCGCGCGCCTCGAGCCCCCAGCCCTCTCTGGCCGATGCAATGAACCGGTCGTACCGCAGGTTTTTCAGGTGGCCTTCGGCTTCGAGCAGAGACGCGCGCGCGCGGTCGTGAAGCCCGGAAAGCCTCTGGTTTTCCACGCCGTAACGAGCCAGTTGCTTCATCCGGACGTCATCTACGATCCACATATCCCGTGCCGCGCGGTATGAGGGCAGGGTAATCGCATTACCGTCCGGTACGTACCCGGCTCCCATGGACCGGATTACCGTCTCCGCGTTTACCTGCCGCGGCGCAACGGGATCGGACAACAGGTCTTCAGGAGCGTTGATGAGCAGGTACTTGATTCCGAAAAGCCCGCTGCTCATCAGGATCTTGATCCGTTCACCGGGTGGAGCGAACGCCACCGACGCCTGGGTGACCTTTCCCTCCTTCCGGCCCTGATTGGCCACGTAACGAAATCCGTATTCTATCGGTTCGCTATTATCCCGTCCCAGTACCTTCATATGGTCGAGCACGGACAGATAGCTGGAATCCACAATCTCGAACAGGCTCAGCGACCGGCATCTGAACAGCACGCCCATCATTTCGTTGTCCCACCATCCGTATCCCTGAACCAGGGGATACTTCCCGTTTCTTCCATCCGAACCGGCGCCATCTATTCCCATGTCCGGCGCCGAGACAATCCGCCCCTCGGGGTCGAGTTCGTATGCCAGAACGTGATTCGAAAAACGGTTTCTGACAATGTCGAATTCAAACCGGCCGGTCTCCGCGACCACCTTCCTGGAACCGTACAACGCTCCTCTGGAAGCCGGGCCTTCGTAAATCGGGCCTCTCGTGGTCTGCGCGACCATCAGCGTCCGAACGCCTGCCAGGCTGCCCGGGCCCGGCTGTTTGTACGTCACCAGCGCGCCCGGAACCGGCACCCTGGGAATCGCGAAGTCAACGTCACGGTCGAACCAGAGAATCCGCCCGGACAGGCGGTGCCCGCGGTCCATCAGCCGAAGCTGGGTCTCACGGAAGAAGCCCGGGTCATTTCCCGCCCTGATCATCATTGCAGCCACCGACCTCACCTGGTCGGTCAGGCGGTCGAAGGCCATTGCCTCGGGAACATCGAGCGGCGTGTCAGTCCGGACGCGACCGTCGTACAGGGTCACCAGGGTCATCGCCTCCTGCCCGACGAATACGGCAGCCTCGCTCTCCAGGGCCAGCGGGACCGGCATATATGACGTCCAGGGCCTCTTGGCCGGGGCAACCACGTCCACGTAGCGCGCTTCATCCGGAAAGAGCGCCATGGTGTAATCGCGGAACCGGTGCGAATACGGCGTCAGCAGATTCTTCAGGTATTCGTCAGTCCCCTTGCGAGCGTTGTAGAAGGTCCCCATCGCGAATCCGCCCACCTGTCTGCTGCGGCTGGACAGGTCCAGCCCGACGAACAGGCTGAAATCGATTCGCTCGTCGTCGGGGATCCGGTCCCGGAAGTAATCGCTTCGGCGGGAATGTCTGAAGAGGAAATCGTTGATTCCCGTCAGGCCTTCAAAGTGCGCCGACGTCGCCAGAAAGAGGAAGGAGTGCCTGGAACCGTGCCGCTGCAGCGAACGGATCACCTCAAGCAGGGCGGCGGCACCCGATGCGCTTTCGGCGCCGGGGGCGAGCGCGGGCACCACGGACATGGCGTCATAGTAGGCGCCAACCACAATCAGCCTGTCCTTCCACCTGGCGCCCGTTCCTCCCGGAATGCGCGCCTCCGATCCGGGCAGATATCCGAGGACATTGGCTGACTTGACTGTCTGCCAGTCCATCCGGGCGGTGAGACGCACCCCGACGTCCCCGCGCTCAACCTCATTCAGAAGGCGATGCGCATCCTCCCGGTTCAACCAGAACCGGGGCACGTTCACGGGCACCTCCAGAAACTTGTCCTCCGCCTCACCTCGGGTCACGTTCCCGTCGTCGAAAAACAGAATTGCCTTCGCGCCCAGGGTCATCGCGTTCAGGTAATTCTGTCCGCAGCCGAAGTCCATCAACACGACGCTTCCGTCCACCACCGACCCGTTGAAATCCGAGAATTCGCCCCGCCGTCCGTAGATCAAATGCCCCTCGACGCCTCCGGCCGGGAGCGTCGGCGTCCGGACGTCGTTCGGCCAGAGGCCATAGATGGGTATCTCCTCCCCGGTGGCAGTCACCTTCAGTACGCCGCCATGGTCGACCGGCACGGTCACATCGAAGGTCTCGGTGGTGACCCGTTCCAGACCCAGCGCCTCGAACTGCGATCTGATGTAGTCCCGCGCCTGCCGCTCGCCGCCGTATCCCACCACGCGCGACGGCATCCGGGTCAGGGCCGCCACGTGGGAACGGACGTCGTCTTCCGCAATCTCATCCACAATTCGCCGTACCGCCCGATCCGCGGCTGACAGGTCCCCCCGGACCTGTTCCGGCGGCGGAGACTGCCGGATATCCAGCAAATCCCGCATCACGTCGGACACATTCTCGGGGTCGAACACCACCACGAGCGCGAGGACGCCAAGCGTCAGCAGAACGAGAATTGCCTTTTTGACGACGTCGAACATCGTTTACCCTCGTGCGCCGGACTATTCGATCCACGGGTGGATACTGTGCCCGGCTCCCGGGAACATGAACATATCCACCAGAAACGCCCCCGTGATGCCCAGAACGTGCCCCACAAGCAGGCCGAGGAAGAACGGCTGCGCCTGCCGAAAGAGCGAATTCCCGCCGACCCGCAGGATAACCGTCTTGCACGACCACGCCAGAAAGAGCGTCAGCGCAAAATTCCGTACCAGGTCCGTACCCATGATGGCGAACCCCACCGGGTGGATCGGCCACCAGGGAAACCGGTAACGAAGGAAGGTGAGGACGACCATAACGGCGGCGCCGATGCCAAAGAACATGATCCGGTTCCAGTCGACGTCGAACGGCTCCTTGATCTTGCTCACGGTATCCGGAAAATTGTGAACGCCCCCGCAGATGAAGCCGTGTCCGAAATTCTCGGCGCCGCGCGTGTAGCCGAGATAGAGCGTCCCGATGATCACGACCAGGGTCGTCGCCAAAAACGACAGGCCCACGGCCCAGAACAGGCGCCTTCCGCGATCCCGGACCTGTTCTCCCACCTTGGCCACGTGCGACATCTGCGAGGTCGAATTCGCGTGGATCGGATACGAAAACAGGAGCGTGGTGAGGCTGGACGGCGACACAGCTTTGGCCCCCAGCAGATAGACCGAGAAGCTCTGCGCCGTCATCGGCCCCTGCACATACAGGAGGCCCGATTCGGCAATAATCCGCGCGACGCCGATGTAGAGGATAAACAGCATCGCCACCAGCGGAATGGCCATCTGCAGGTCCATGCCCGCCCGATTCAGCCAAACGACCGTGAACACGAATCCCACAAGAATGCCGACGACCGCCGTGCGGTACGACAACATCTCACGCGAATCGTCCACGGAAGCGTCTGACCGCCAGGCCTTCATTACCACGTCTTTCAGGTGGCGCCTGGCCATCCACAGACCGAACAACACGAAGACGCAGAACGCGCCAAGGCCCTGCCAGCTCGATGCTGCGTCATAGGAACCGTACCTGTCGCCGCGTCCGCCGATACTGTAGCCCAGCCTGTTGAAGATGCCGAATTCCAGCACGAACACCGCGAAGAAGAACCATACGCTGAACAGAACGTCCAGATTCGCGAAATATGAAAACGCGAACGTAAACGGATCGATATAGCTGAACATCGGCGGCATATCCCGCCCGAAGAAGGCGTACACCCGCCCCCGGACCGGCATCTCGGGAAAAGCGGGGGAGATCCACGGCAGCGCGTTCCAGAAAATGAAGACGAACGCGAACCCCGCGCCGAACCAGAACAGCTTTCCGCGGGCGAATTGCGGCCACAAGCTGCCGGTTTCGGAGCCGGAGGCCATCTCCACGATGGGCTCCAGGACCGGGTATCGCAACCGCTCGTGTTCCACCCATTGTTTCCGGAGTATCACCGAGAGCGAAGCCGCGGCGAAGGCCAGAACGCCGAACAGAAGCACCCACCAGAACATGGGAACAACCCACGCCCCCCATGGAATTGCGCCCTGACCTCCAGGCAGGCCGTTGAACAGAAGCGTAACGGCGCCGTCCACGTCGAGAGGCGCGACCCACGACGGCAGGTGCGGGTGAAGAAGGGCACCCCACTGGTTTTCCGGAGTGGCCAGGTAGTACGGAATGGTGATAAAGGCATACAATAATGCGATAGGCGCGCCGCCCATCAGCCCCATCGCGAATATCGTCAGCACTTCCGCGAGGCTCAACCCCGCGGACCGGACGACCCGCTTCAGGAAGGGATTCAGGATGAACAGGACGAGGAGGATCCCGATAAAGAGTGCCGGTGAAAGAAATCCGGCCGTCACGCCGGACGACCGGATCACCCTGCTGGAAAAAATACCCCAGCCTTGAATGAACAGGGCGACGCCAAGCCCGATTGCGATCGCCCGCACGGTTACGCCGCGTCGTTCCGGGCCCGACGCCGCTTCAGTATATGAATCCGGCTGAGCCAGTTGCATGACGTTCTCCCTGTTGATTCGGGCCGAAACGGCGGCGGCCTTCACCCTGACCTGTCGACCCTGCGGCCTGCCGCTGTCCGCGGGCCTAAAATCACCACGCGCATAATATGGAATTATCGTGAAAGTTCAAGGGAAAAGGGTCTACTTGTCGGATCTCCGGGCCTCGGAACCGAACCCCGCGGCGGCACTTTGCACCGGGTTCTCGACCGGTCTTCAGCCTCGCCGCGCCGGGCATTCGCCGCCGGAATTCGGAATCGAAATCCGATCGCCCGGATTAAAGTCCAGGATTTCGAACCGGCTGCCCGCCCGAAGCCCTGCCACAGACTCCAGCCGGACGGTCTTGAACGCCAGCAGTTCGACGATCCGGGACGCGAAGGAGCCGTCCTCCGTACGCAGCAGCTTTCCCCTGTATTCGCCCTTGTCCCCGCTGTTGTTGAAACCCCAGGCAAAAGCGAGCGGCACGTCGCAGAACAGAATGTCCGGGGGCTCGACGGAGGCAATCGTCCCTCTCGCAAGCCGGGGATCGCCGTGCTGCAGGAGGAGGCGGGCGTTCTTGCCGTCCTCCGCGGCGACAACCCGATATGCTGAACTGTGAGTATAGGGTGCTTCCGCTTCGCCCGATTCCACCCGGCAGAGGCGTCCCTCCAGCGACATCCCGACCGGGAGACACCGGTCGATCGTAACGGATTCCGCGTCGGCGTCCAGTTCCACGATCCGTGCGTCGAACCCTGACCGTGTGAGCCTCGCTTCGTTGTTGCCATACCGAAGGCGCGTCCCTTCCACAAGGTGAAGCGCCGCCACTCCATTCCCTTCGCGAACGACGCCGAACCGTCCTTCAAGTACGATGGACGCCTCATCGCCATCCGGGACTTCCATGCGGCCGCGCCTCGAAAACAGATGCGTGTCCCGCCGCCCGTCCGCCAGCTCCACGCGCACCGCGGCGCTTCCTGTTTCCTCCTCGCGCGCAAGCACCCTTACGCCTGTCACGTTGCGCGAACCGGAAAAGGCTTCAAACACACTGACGAACATACTCTTCAGTTCCTGGCCTTCCCTGCGGACGATTAGACGACGGATCTGCTGGTCACCTCGCAGATCGGGACCCTTCGCAGCGACCAGGGTCGCCGAGGGGTCGGCGGGAAACCACACACCGTATTGGGTGTCCCGCACATCTCCGAACCGCCAGTGAGCGTATGCGTCCCGATCCAGCGTGGCGGTTCTGACGTCGTGAATGAACGCGTACCCGTTTCCGGGAGGCGGCAGCCATCCGTATGGCAACGGGCTCCCGTCCGGCGCGGCCACACCCTGAATGCGGTCGTTCGGCCCGATCCGTTCCCCCCAGCTCTTTCCTGGCGCGTTTGCCTCTTCGGAACCGTCCGCCGTCCCCAGTGCCGCCAGTGTCCAGACCCCCGTACGGTCCTCGGGCGACACGCCTTCCAGCGAATAAGACCCCGAGTCCTCGTCGAAAAACCTGGGCCCGTTCATCGCGTAGTCGTGGATCCGACCTCCTGCCACCAGGAACAGATCCAGGGTGTACGACGTGTCCTCGTCGACGTCGCAGAAGACCAGCACTCGGCGGTACTCGGTCGCGCCCTGGTGAATCCGCGACAGCGGCGCCGAGTATTCCGCGACCTTCACGTCGCCCAGGTCCTCGAAGGCGACCAGGTCCGCGCTCGGCACGAATTCGTAGCCCTGAGACGTGGGGATGTCTTCGTCCACAGTCACCATGGCGTGGGAGATCGCCCGCATCCCCCATCCCTTATGCACGTGTGAACCGGCCAGCGCGTAACCCACGTCTTCGATGACTGTCCTGCCCCTATCGTACAGAAAAACGGCCAACTGGTCGTCCTGCGAAAGCAGATTTGCGCCCCCGCGCACAATCAGCGCCCGCGACCGGTCGCCCGTCCCGCTTCGCAGGACCACCACGCCCTTGTGGCCGGCGAACGAAGAGGCGGTCTGTGGACCCGCCCGGTCTTCTCCGGCAGGCCCGGGTTCCGAATTGAACAGCGCCCACGTGCCGTTGCGGACGTTTTCCGCCGCGCCGTCCGACAGGTCCAGCATCAGTTCTTTTGCCCGACGCCTCGTTCCCGCGTCGTCACTCCGAATGTAGAGCCGCTCCAGCAGAGACCATTGCGAGGGCATCACCTGTCGTTCCGAAGGCGGCCGGTAACCCGGGAGCGCGTTCGTATTCCCATAGGAGGGAATGCGCCCGCACGCCCGTGTCAGCTCCGGGTATTCCAGGCACAACAGGACGAGGCGGGGGTGATCGAAGGCGTTGCTCAGACCAACCAGTGTTTCCGCCTGAGGGTAATCTTCTGCCGGAGAGTACTTCCGCGGGTCGTAGTGGTACAGCAATTCCGCCACGTCCTGCATCAGCGTACCGGAAAAATACGCGTACATCTCGGAGTTCTCGTAGTACCCCCCGTCCCGGCCGACCACATTGTCCAGAAAAGCCCGGGACGCGCTGCCCGCCCACGAGATGAAATCGGGTCTGTCCGTCGCCAGGCCGATAGAAAGCAACGCCCGGAATCCGTCCAGTTCGTGATTCTGAAAATGCGTCAGATTTCCCCCGCGCAGATTGTACCCGCCGCCTTCGGTCATCACGTAATCTTCCAGCATGCCCTCTGCGATATTCTCCCGGATGCTGATGCGCCC
>JAAXHE010000227.1 GCA_012271065.1 Candidatus Latescibacterota bacterium | reverse complement strand
ATGAAGCGGCGCATTCACGATACGGGTGTCCACGGTTCCGGCGTTGTGTTTCTCTGCCTGGCGCCGGACGACGGCATGCAGTCCCGGTCCGACAGTTTCGAGATCTTCAAAGCCGTTTATCCCGGGGTGGTGGACTATGCGGAACAGCAGAATGTGCATCTGGCCATCGAACCCTATCCTGGAGGCGGGCCGGGCTACGGCAATCTGGGATGTACTCCGGAGACGCTTCGCGCCGTATTCGAGGTCGTGCCTTCGCCTCATCTTGGGATCTGCTATGATCCGTCGCATTTCATCCGGATTGGTGTGGACTATCAGCGCCTGTTGATGGAATTCGGAGACCGCGTCCGGCACGTGCATGCCAAAGACACGGAGCTGCTGTCAGACGGCCTTTACCTGTACGGCAGCCTCGGACAAAGCTTCGGAAAGAGGTATGGACACGGGGAAGGCTGGTGGCGGTACTGCATTCCCGGATGGGGAGAGGCCGATTGGATATGGATTGTGGCACGGTTGGAAGAATTCGGCTACGACGGCCCGCTTGCAATCGAGCTGGAAGACGACCGCTACATGGGCAGCACCGATTTGAATCAGGAGGGGCTGCTTGCGGCCAAGGCGTATCTGGAGGACATCATTCGTTAGGAACGACTCGAATCTAAAAAACTGCCGGACTCGGAGGCGCGCGATGAGAAGGTTCAAACCGTTTACGTTTGTCGTGGCACTGCTTTTCATGTCCTGCGGAGAAGACAATCCGCTGAACTACGATACGCTTGCAGGCGCCTATACGCTTCGTGAGATTCAGCTGACGGGTGGTTCACAGACACAGACGCTTCGTCCGCCTGAAGCAATCGGGACGCTTGTTCTGTCGACAACGGGAGACTTTTCGATGCGTCTGAGTGTCCCGACGCTTGGAATGGAAGATCGATATTCCGACGGAACGTACGCAATAGAAGGATCGAGTATTTTATTTCAGGAACCAACGCCACCATCAGCGGGAATGAGCTGACATTGACTTCCTCGCTCGGCGGGTCGCAGGTTACAATGGTCTTCGTGAAGGTCTGACCCTTGTAGCGAGACGGGAACGTGAGCCGGTGTAACGGGTCTTACAGGAGTCATGCAAATGGTAAAGGTTGCGGATGCGGTTGTGATCGGGGGTGGTATCATGGGGGCCAGCGCGGCCCACTTTCTCGCAAAAAAGGGTCTGGGTGCCGTCGTGCTCCTGGAAAAACGTTCGCTGGCCGCCGTGAGCACGGGACATTCGGCCGCGGTGATCCGCACTTTTTATTCGAATGATCTGACCATCCAGCTGTCCATGAAGGCGTTGGAGATGTTCGCGAACGGACCGGAGGCGCTGGGGGGAGATTGCGACTTTCGCAATACGGGCTATATCTGTCTTCTGGGTGAAGAAACCGCCGCCGCCGGCCTGGCGGTGCTGGAGGCGGAGCAGCGGAATCACACCCGGGCCGTGGAGGTGGAAGCGGATGAGATCGGTGAACTCGTCCCCGGCGTGAACCCGGATGGGATCGTCGCGGGCATCTATGAACCCGCGTCGGGGTACGCGGACCCCGTACGGACGGTCCGGAACCTGGTGACGCGCGCCGCTGACTGGGGCCTGGCGTGTCACGAGGGCGTGGGGGCCACGCGGATTCGCCTGTCCGGAGACCGTGTGACCGGGGTGGAGACGGACGCGGGCGAAATCCGGACGGACCTGGTGATCAACGCGGCAGGTCCCTGGGGCCGGCAGATGGGATTGTCCGCGGGCTTGAACTATTCGCTGCGATGGAGCCGGGAAAGCGATCTGGTTCTGCGATTACCGGAGGGATACGGGCGGTTTCCCGTGGTCTCCGATCCCAATCTGAGGGTCTATTTTCGTCCCGACGGCGAAAACGGGCTGCTTGCCGGATTGAGTTTTCCCAAAGAGGTGGAGCCGATGGACGTGGACGCGTACGATCCCGATCTGGATGAGACCACGCGACGGCGCATCGAGTCAGGGACGTTCCAACGGGTGCCGGCGTTCCGGCAGGGCGAATACGTGAAGGGCTGGGCTTCGGTCTATACCATTACGGACGACTGGCATCCCCTGGTCGGACCCGAGCCGGGGCTGGAGGGCTACTATGCCTTCTTCGGCGGGAGCGGGCACGGGTTCAAGCTGGGTCCGCCGATCGCCGATTCGCTGACCGACGCGATCCTCGGCCGGACGCCCGCGTTCGATCTGCACCCGTTCCGTCCCAGCCGGTTCCAGGAGGGCGATCAGTTCTCGTCCGCCTGGGGAGGAGGAAACCGGGGGTGAGCGGAGCGGAGAGTTTCTTCGACCAAGGCGACGCCCCAGCGGTGATTCGCCTTTATTTGGTTAGAGCAGAGGCCAACCGGGTGCTTTGATCACCCGTCGGGGCGACCGGCCGGTCGCCCATGTATGGAATCCCGATGACAACCAACGCCAACCTGAACTGGATCGCGAACTATATCTGGGGAATCGCCGACGACGTTCTCCGGGACCTGTACGTGCGCGGCAAGTACCGCGACGTAATCCTGCCGATGACCGTGCTGCGCCGGCTCGACGCGGTTCTGCAAGACAGTAAGCAGGCGGTCCTGGACATGCAGGTAAACCTCGATAAAATCGGTCTGGTCGACCAGGAGGAGCCGTTGAGGCAAGCGGCGGGACAGGACTTCTACAATACCTCCGGATTCACCTTGCGCGACCTGCGCGCCCGCGCAAACCGCCAGCAGCTCGAGGCCGACTTCAGGGCCTGGCTGGACGGGTTCTCACCCAACGTGCAGGACATCCTCGAAAACTTCGAGTTCAGAAACCAGGTACCCCGTCTTTCCAGGGCCGACGCGTTGGGCACGCTCATCGAAAAGCTCACCTCACCTGACGTCAACCTGAGCCCGGCCCCGGTGCACAACGGCGATGGTTCGGTCAGGCATCCCGGCCTGGACAATCACGGTATGGGGACGATCTTCGAGGAGCTGATCCGGCGTTTCAACGAGGAGAACAACGAGGAGGCGGGCGAACACTGGACCCCGCGCGACGCCGTGACGCTGATGGCGAAGCTGGTCTTTCTGCCCGTCGCTGATGAGATTACATCCAGCACCTATCTGATCTACGACGGCGCGTGCGGCACAGGCGGCATGTTGACCGTGGCCGAAGAGGTCCTTCAGCAACTCGCCGCCGAGCGGGGTGAGCAGGTCTCAACGCACCTGTACGGGCAGGAAATCAATGCCGAGACCTACGCCATCTGCAAGGCAGACCTTCTGCTGAAGGGTGAAGGAAACGCGGCGGACAACATCGTGGGCGGCCCGGAGCATTCCACCCTGGCCAACGACGCCTTCCCGTCCCGCGAGTTCGACTTCATGCTCTCCAATCCGCCTTACGGGAAGAGCTGGAAGACCGACCTGGAGCGCATGGGCGGCAAAAAGGAAATGCGGGACCCTCGATTCGTGATCGAACACGCGGACGATCCCGAGTATTCACTCGTTACCCGGTCCAGCGACGGGCAGATGCTCTTTCTCGCCAACAAGCTGTCCAAGATGAAGGCGGGCGGCAGCCGCATCGCCGAGGTACACAACGGCAGTTCCCTGTTCACCGGCGACGCCGGTCAGGGCGAGAGCAATATCCGGCGCTGGATCATCGAGAACGACTGGCTGGAGGCGATCGTCGTCCTGCCGCTCAACATTTTCTACAACACCGGCATCGCGACCTACGTGTGGGTGATCACCAACCGGAAGCCGGAGCATCGACGGGGCAAGGTGCAGTTGATCGATGCCACCGAGTGGTACCGGCCGCTCCGCAAGAACCTGGGCAAGAAGAACTGTGAACTCGGCGAGGAGGACATCCGGCGCATCTGCGACACGTTCCTGGCCTTCGAGGAAACTGAACAGAGCAAGATCTTCGACAACGCCGCCTTCGGCTACTGGAAGGTGACGGTCGAGCGGCCGCTTCGGCTCGAAGGGATCGAACCCAACCGCGCCTACAAGGCCGCTGAAATCAAGAAGTTAAAAGAGAGCTGCGAACGAAACGAAACCGCGCCGCCCGTCATCAGGAAGATCCACAAGAGGGGCACGGAAGCTGACCTGCTCCGCGGCTGGTTTGACGCGACAGTAAACGGCAAACCTGTCGTGGTCGAGTATGAACCGGACACCGACCTGCGCGACACCGAGCAGATTCCACTGCAGGAAGAAGGCGGCATTGAAGCGTTCCTCCGGCGGGAAGTCCTGCCCTATGCCGCTGACGCGTGGTACCAACAGGACAGCGCGAAAATCGGCTGCGAAATCAGCTTTACGCGATACTTTTACAAGCCCCAGCCCATGCGGACCCTGGAGGAAATCGGGGCGGATATTCTGGCGCTGGAGAAAGAGACTGAGGGGCTGCTCGGCGATCTGCCATTGGTACGCGAACCGCCGGCCGTGTACGGCAAGCCGCGCATCTACGTGGATACCTCTGTGATCGGCGGATGTCTGGACGATGAGGTCCGTGAGGCGTCTATGGAGTTGTTCGAAAAGTTCAAGCTCGGAGATGCTATCCTCGTTTATTCCGATCTCGTTCTCAGGGAACTGGCGGCGGCGCCGGAAAGCGTTCGCCAGGTGATCGATCAGATTCCCGCTGCAAACAAAGAGATACACTTTCTTACGGATGATGCAGAACGCCTTGCGGAAGCGTACATTGATTCCGGGGCTTTGGGCCTTGCGAACCGCTCCGACGCGGAGCATATCGCTCTGGCAACCCTGGCCGAGGCCGACGTTCTGGCAAGCTGGAATTTCAGGCACATGGTGAACTGGCGACGAAACCGGTTGTATAACGCAGTCAACCGACAGATGGGGTACGCGGAATTGAACGTCCTATCCCCGGAGGCAATCAGCCATGAAAAATGAAACCGCTACCGAGAGATTCGATTGCATCCGCTTTGTGCGTGAGGTCCGTGCGAGGATTGCCGAGGAAACAGCCGGCATGAGCAATAAAGAGCGAATCCAGTACTTTCGCTCGTATCGCTATGAAGACCCTGTTCTGGAACGACTGGCGGCGCCTTTGCGCGAATTGGACGAAGACGAAAGAGGGTGAACCCTGATCAATGTCATGAGGAGTAGCCTGCACCGCGTGACCGTACCGGGACATCGGGATGTGCGAGTCGGGACGCTTGACGGAATCATTGCTGACGTAGCGGAGTTTCTTGGTCTGTCCAAACGCGAAGTACGAGAGACTCTTTTTGGTTGAATTTACGGACTCCGACGTGGAGCCATATCCCGCAATTAAGGATTTCTACGAATCAGGGCCTACAACGAGGTCAATCGTCAAAAGGGACGCCCAGCTATTGACATTCGCACGCCGGAGGAAATCGTCCATGACTGATGACACCCGCAAGAAAGAGAAATTCGACTGTGTCGACTTCATGCGCAAGGCCCGCGCCCGCATAACCGCCGAAACTGCCGGCATGACTGCCGAGGAAACGGTAGAGTGGTTCAATTCCAGGCGGTATTCCGACCCCGTGCTGGAAGCAATGGCCGCGCGGATACGCAAATCGACGCAGGAAAGGCCAACAGACAGTTCCGACCGCTGAACCTAAGGGAACCTGACCCGGATTCGGCAGTACTTCGCCTATAGCCAGGCCGCATGTTCGGAAGACCTGGAGAATCCTGTCGTATGGGTCGGCCA
>JAAXHE010000273.1 GCA_012271065.1 Candidatus Latescibacterota bacterium | reverse complement strand
GAAAAAACTCGCTTAATTTGAGCCTAACCGAATCGGAGTACCGAGATGAACAGCAATGAAGAAAAAATCGGATCGATGCAAAGCGCGGTGGATATGGAGATCGTTGGGGACAACATTTCGGACATCGCTGAATTCACGGTTGAAAAATACGAATTCAGGATTGACAGCACCCTCTCACCGGAGGCACGCGAGAAAGCGGTCGCCGCTATTGTGGAAGCTCTGTGGAAGCGGGTTGCGGAGTTGAATTTGCTGCGCAAGCAGTATCTGGCAGGGTTGTTCAGTTTGGCCGACGAGACGCTGGGCGAGATTGTCGATTAGCGGCAACAACGCTTGTTTCGCTCATGTCAGAATGTACCTGAAGCGTTCGGTGAGTCTTGATTTAACCTCAGCCGGCAAGATCATGCCGGATATGTGTCAGGGAGGATGAATTCGGAGGTCGGAACCGTCGGTCTTTGAATCAAGAGAAGCCCTTTTTAATTTCCGATTTACGGGCAGCACGCGAGCTGTGGGCGCGCGGGCGACCTGCAAAGGATTTTAAGAGGGTTCTTTCATTTTGTATCTTGAGGCAGATTCACCCGACTCCGCGGACACAGAATGGGAGGCGCATCAGATGCCAGCCCATTCAAGCGAAAGAATCCGCTACGAACGTGACGGGAGATGTCCCTGGCCATTGGCCTTCAGCGTGGGCATTCAGGGTCTCGTGATCGTACTGGCGCCGACGGTGTTGATTGTGGCCATCACGGTTCTTGCCGCCGGCCAGGATCAACCCTTCATGTCGTGGGCCGTGTTCGCAGCACTTATCCTTGCGGGAGTTGCGACCGCGTTGCAGGCGGCCAGAATCGGCAGGGTTGGCGGCGGCCATCTGCTCATCACGGGCGTAACTCCCAACTTCATCGCCGTCTCGATTCTGGCGCTGGAGGAGGGCGGTCCCCCATTGCTGGCGGGTCTCATGGTCGTCTCCTCGTTTTTCTACGTCGCAGTGGGAGCCTGGCTGCCGCTGCTGCGCCGTATCATAACGCCGGTAGTCTCAGGTACCGTGCAGATGCTTATCGCGGCCATGGTCCTGCCTTTCGCCCTCGATCGGCTGATAGACGTACCGGAGGGCGCATCCGGGGCGGCGGGTCCATGTGTGGCGGCGGTGACCCTGGTCGTTTCGACAATGCTGGTTTTGCGCGCTCCCAGATCCTGGCGGCCGTGGTCTCTTCTTGCGGGAATCGCCGCCGGCTGTGCGGCCGCCGCGCCGTTCGGGCTCTACGATTTCGCACAATTGAGCGGTTCATCGTGGGTTGGAATCCCGTATAGCGAATTTCCGGTACTCAACCTGACGTTCAACGCAGGTTTCTGGGCATTGCTGCCCATGTTTCTCATTGTGACCCTGGTACAAGCCATCAAGGGCATCAGCGACGGTGTGGTGGCGCAACGTGTGGCGCTGAACAAGCCCCGGGCGACCGATTTCCGATTGATCCAGGGGTCGCTCTATGCCAACGGCGCGGGCATCCTGATGTCCGGAATCGCCGGAACGCCGCCCACGAGCACCTACTCATCGTTCACGACGTCACTCATCAATCTCACGGGAGTGTCCGCCCGCACCGTTGGATATGCAATGGGCGGCCTTCTGGTGATCCTGGCTTTCTTCCCCAAGGTAACGGGTGTCCTGCTCACAATTCCCGGGACGGGACACCAGTTGCGCCCGGTATTCCTCGACCAAAGCGGCGGCGCCCGCGCGGATGAACCCCAATTCCGACGTTGCTTCGTAAAACGCAGCTCCCCTGCGGGCCCAGTCGCCCGCGGCGGCAGCGCTCCACGGCATGGTGCCGAAGGCCACACCATGCTTTTTGCAGCATTTCAGAACGTCTTCCATCGGACCACGCACCTCGGGGTGATCGAAGTCGCCCGGGTGTCCGAATTCGATGGAGGTGTCCCCCGGCCCCACGAAGCACATGTCGACCCCTGGCAGGCTCAGAATCTCCTCGGCGTTCCGATAACCCCTGACCGTTTCCAGATGGACCACCAGTGTGGTTTCCTGGTCCTGTTCGTCCATCCATCCCCGCCAGTCCGCAACCTCCCTGTAGTCGCTGTTTCCCCAGCCCGGCGCCACGGCGCGGGTCCCCGTCGGGGGAAATTTAAGGTAGCTGAGCAAGCGCTCGACCTGTTCCCGGGTTTCCGTCCGGGGCAGCTGGATTCCCACCACGCCGGCTTCCAGCAGCTTTGAGACTTCCTGGCGTTCCAGCTGGGGCGTCTTGGCGATGACGGGCATGCCGTTGTCGCGGGCCGAGAGAATGGTGTCGGCCAGGTCCTGCAAGTCGAAGAGGCTGTGCTCGTACTCGATGTAGAGGAAGTCGAACCCGGCGTGCCGGAACATCTTGACGAGCGAGGGATGGGCGTACGCCTCCAGCGTCGCCCCGATCAACACGTCGCCTCTGTTCAGCCGGGCCTTGAGGTGGCGTCCCGGACCTCCTTCCGGGTACCACGGATTGTCTATTCCCTTACTGCTGTCTGAGAGCGGCGGCATTAAGGTCTCCTATTTTCAAGTCCTCTCATACGCGTATCTTTGAGATCGATATATGGCCTTTGAAACAGGCGTCCATGTCACCTCCGGGTTGCCGCGGCCGGTCCTGGTAGATACCCGTGTACCGAAAGGCGTCGCCGGTTCGCACGTACGTCATCAGGTTGGGGCTGGTGTCCACGTGAACTCGTCTTGTTTCCAGACGGACCCCGTCGTGTTCGGGATGCGGCAGATTCACATTGAGAAAACACCCGGCCTCAAGCGTCTCGCTCAGCAGCCTGCCCAGAACAGGTTGAATCCGTTCCGCTGCAAGATGCCAGTCGATCGACCGGTCTTTCGCTCTATAGTGTGACAGGGCAATGGCCTTATATCCGAGAATAGCCGCCTCCCTGGCCGCGGCCACGGTCCCGGAATCGTAGATATCCACCCCGAGATTGCTTCCGTTGTTGATCCCTGAGAGCAACCAGTCGCCTTCGGGCGCAAGCTGGCTCAGGGCCAGACGCGAGCAGTCGGCCGGCGAGCCCCATATCCGGTAACGTGCCCGGGTCAGTTTGTCCACACGAATTGGCCGGTCGGTTGTCAGGCGATGTCCAACGCCAGACTGAGGCTCAGCGGGCGCGACAACGGTGACCTCGCCCCACCGCGATGCCAGCCGAACCAGCGTGCTGATGCCATCTGCTTCAATGCCGTCGTCGTTCGTAACGATCAGTTTCAACTTGCGCTCCCCGTCAGACAGTCATTGCGAAGTCGCCCGCTTCGCTCGCGATTCGGTCTGGCCCGCCTGGCGCAGCGGTTTCTTCAACAGGCGGCCCCAGTAACTGTCATACGGGTGGACGACCCGCACCCGTTCTTCGGCCCGGTAGACAGTCCGTCCTTCATTCGCCCATCTGAATATTGATCCTTCGAGATTGTAGACTTCGGTAAAACCCGTCTTCATCAGAAATTCGGCGAGTTCGGAGGAACGGTATCCTACGGAACAGTACACGACGATGCGACGGTTCGCGGGTACGCCCCGGAGAATCCTCATCGCCTCGTCCTTCGAGCTGGCAGCCCTGGCGCCCAGGAGATGGCTGACAGCATATTCCTCCGATTTTCGTACGTCCAGCAGAATGAGATCTTCCCGCTTCGGCGACTCGTCGAGCCACGACTGCAGCGTATCGGTCGGGACATGGGCGACCGCGGGAAACCTCGCGCGAATCATATTGAGCGTGGTTTTCCACGAATTCGCGCTGTCTTCGGCTCTTTCCTGTGCTATCGAGGAACGTGGCGAGCAGGCAAGGATGCCGGCAAACATCAACAAGAGCAGGCAAGGAAACGCGTCTTCCGCGCTTGACACACGTTGTTCTCCGGGACCGCCAGGTCCGCGATCGGCTCCGGCGGTGATACGTCGACGAAGCACGCGGCGCCCGCGGGGACGGGGTCCGCATCATTGCGTGAAGCGTCCTCCGGTGCGTAATCTTCCACCACGACATGGGCGTTCGTGCCCGAGACGCCGAAGGCGCTCACCCCTGCTCGCGGCGGTCGATCGGTGTTGGCCGACACCACGCGCACCGGCAGGCTGTCCCAGTCCACGTGCGGGCTTGGTTCGCTGAAATGCAGGTTACGGGGAATCACACCGCGTTTCATCGCCAGGACGGTTTTGACAAGGCTCGCAACCCCGGCAGCGGGCTCGAGATGGCCGATATTGGTCTTCACGGATCCAATGAGGAGCGGCCGGTCGGCCTTTCGTCCACGCCCGTAGACGCTCGCCACGGCATCGTTCTCGATAGGATCGCCGACGGTGGTTCCCGTCCCGTGGGCCTCGAGGTAATCCACGTAAAGCGGGGAGATGCCGCCCTCGGACAGTGCGGTTTCGATCACTTCTTCGAGCGCTGGCGTGTTCGGCGCCGTCAGCCCCGTACTGGCCCCGCCATGGTTCACCGCCGAGCCCCGGATGACCGCCCAGATCCGGTCCCCGTCCGCCTCAGCCTCGCTCAGCCGCTTCAGCACGACAACCCTCGCTCTGCACTGCATTCTCGGCGAAGGTCTGCCCCCAGCGGCCTGTTCCGGAGCCGGGGACGCCCTCACCGACGGCGTTCCCGCCGGCTTCGAGCAATCGCCAGAATGAAGCGATGTCCGCCGCGCCGGGGAATCGACACGCCATACCCACGATCGCTATCGGCTGTGCGGAACCGGAATTCTCGCGGTTGTCGTCCAGGTTGGCTGAAGATGCAACGCGCCTGTCTGCTTCCATTATGTCCTTCTCCTATACGCGGACATTTGCTCAGTCCGCCTTACATGACGTTCCTGGATCCGGTCAGGGGGAATCCGGGAAAACGGTTAACCTGAATTTCGATCCGTCCGGCGCCGCGTAAATGCATACACCCGACGGAATTCAGTTGCTCGGATTTCGCTCAAGCGTTCCCAGCCAGCGATATCCGTAGATCGGGATGTCGTCTGACGGCGGCGTCACGCCACCCGGGAACATGCTGAACCGCACCACCCGTATGCGGTAGCTATAGCCGTGCACTGGCCGGAAGCCCACGATTTCACTTCGGAACGGGGCGCCATTGACAACTCTGCAGTAGATGGAACGATTGTCGTCGCATTGCACCCGGCCCGGCCCGACCACGATGGTCTCCTCGTCCGTGCCCGTCGCCTCGTCCTTCGTGACGATTTCATCCAGCACATGGCGGCCATCGCCATATTTGTTTACATTTAAGTGATAGTAAAAACCCGCCTCGTATTCAAAGTTCGTGATGATGTCGTTGTATGGAACACCGTTAACCGGCAGGCAGAAGTCATCCGAATTTGAACACGTAACCCGTGTAGGCCCGATAAGCAATGTCGCCGGAGTGGACGGGGCGCGGGTTTTTTCCATTTGTTCGAGCAGGCGATAGGCATATCGGCCTGCATCCTGGGGTGGCTCTCCTCCATTCCAGGGGTCGTATTTTCCAATCCGCAGCCGGTAGGAGTAGCCTGCTTCGAAGGTAAAGCCATCGATTCCGTCGTAAAACAACTTGCCGTCAACCACCATGCAGGTCTGCTCGCCGACGCCGTAGCATCTGGCAAGGGCCGGCCCCACGGTAACTTCAATGATCTCGATATAACGCGGTCCCACCGCATCTTTGCACGCGAAGGATGCCAGGGTCATAACCACGGGAAGAACAAGCCTTCCGGCTCGCATCGGGACCTCCTTCAACAGGGCACACACCCTGTTGCGTTGTTCCCGGCATCTGAATAGCATCGACTCAACCGGCGGTTGAGCCCTGTCGAACCATCAAGCCGATTGTACGCCGGCGGGTCGGCTCGGAAGTTGACAAAGCCGTCACATCCGTTGTAACTTTTAATATATAACAAAAATCGGCGTTTGAACAATGGCAGGAGGCAACCATTCGGAAACACCGGCTCATAATTGTATTCCCTGAATGGGCCGATTCCGCCCTTCATGAGTCGAATTTCCGACGACGGCCAGAGTCGGCCAGAGTGGTCGGCATGTCAGTAATAAAACAACTCATTCCAGAAGCGATTGTTGTCCCATTCCGCCATTTCAGGGTCCTGCCCTGATCGCTCGAGGGGGAAAGACGGTGCGCGTGTATCTATTTTGCTGGCTGGTGTTGGGGTACGGGACGGTTTCGGCCCGTCCCAATGGCTTTATCGAAGGGACGGTAAAGGGGGAAGGCGGCGAGACCCTGCCGGGCGCCAATGTCGTCATAACGGGTGGAGACGTCGGGGAACAGACCCGAACCGCAACGGGCGACGAGGGGCGCTTCCGGATTTCCGTTCCGGCGGGGAATTACCGGATCGAGATCACATTCATCGGTTATAAACCCGGGATTCGCGAAATCGTGACGGTGCAGTCAGGCCGATCCACTAGGCTGGATGTCATTCTCAAGGAACAGGTCATTTTTCTGGACAAAAGCGTGGTCTCCGCTTCCCGCCGCAGGGAAAAGATTCTGGACGCGCCCGCTTCTGTCTCCGTGGTCGAGACCTCCGATATCCGCAGCAACCCCTCAATGAACGTCGCCGACCACGCAAAGAACCTGCCGTCGGTGGACTTCGCGAAAACCGGCCTGGCAAACAGCAGCATCGTGGTGCGCGGCTTCAACAGCGTCTTCACTGGCACCCTGCTCATGATGACGGACAACCGGCTCGCCAGGGTGCCGTCCGTGCGGGTCAACGCCCCGAATTTCATTCCCATTACAAGCGATGACGTGGAACGAATCGAGGTGGTCCTGGGTCCTGGATCGGCGCTCTACGGGCCCAACAGTGCGGACGGTGTGATGCACATCATCACCCATTCGCCCTTTACGTCGCAGGGTACGAGTGCGCACTTCGGATACGGAGAGCGCAACCTGCGTCAGGCCTCGATTCGCCACGCGGGCAAGGTCGGGGACCGGGTGGGCTACAAGGTTTCCGCCCGATACTATACAGGGACCGAGTGGGAATATGTCGATCCGGAGGAGGTGAGGGCCCGAGAACGCCGGGAGGAGCAGATCGCCTCGGGTCTGAACCTGCCGTCTCTTCCGCTTCGCAACCCCGAAACCAACAATCTCGGGCTGGAAGCGCGTCTGGACTGGCGCGCCTCCGACAACTTCACCGCCATTTTTTCGGCCGGGCACAACAAGGCGGACCTGGTCGGGCTCACTGACGTGGGGGCCTCCCAGACGAGAGACTGGCAATATAACTACGCTCAGATGCGCGTGCTGTACGGCGACTGGTTTGTACAGGCCTTCCGCAACTGGACCGATTCCGGCGGGACTTTCCTGCTGCGTACGGGCGATCCCGTGGTCGACAAGTCCTCCCTCACGGTGTTCCAGGCGCAACACGTATCGAAACTGGGTGCCCGCCAGCGGTTCACGTATGGCCTGGATGCACTGTTCACGCGGCCGGATACCGAAGAAACCGTCATGGGCAGGAACGAGGATGACGACGACCTGAACGAGTTCGGGGTCTACCTGCAGAGTGAAACTTCCCTTTCCGCGATGGTTGACCTCGTGCTTGCCCTGCGCTACGACTACCACAGCCGCCTCGCGGATCCCGAATTCTCGCCCCGTGCCGCGCTGGTGTTGAAGCCGAAGCCGACCCAGACGTGGCGTCTGACATACAACCGGGCTTTCACCACGCCCACCTCGAACAATCTGTATCTCGATCTGCTGGCCACCAGAGACCCCTTCGGGTTCAGCGGAATCTTCTCGCCGATGTTCACGGCGCGCGGTCTGACGTTCGACCCGATCGATCTCTGGACCCAGGGCAACTACCAGGACAACGACTTCGGCTTCACATTCCGGCGGGAAGGCGGACGGCCCCTCTTCCGCTCGCCGTTTGCCCCCATGGCCGGCCTGCCGGCCGATCAGTATCTGCGACTGGACGATCCGGAATTTACCAACGTGATGTGGGGTATCGGCAGGGAGGTGGTGCTCGAACAGCTGCTGCCGACGGTAAAGGAAATGGCCGTCGACATCCTGATCCAACAGGGCATGGGCTCCGAAGAAGCCCGGAATCTCGCAAACGGACTGGCTGAAGCCTTTCCCGGTATCGTTCCCGATCGATTGGCGGGTCTTCGCAACGTCATGGGCCGGCTGAACATCGCAACGCCGCCGCTGGGCGAAAATCCGGAAGATATCCAACAGCCGTTTTTCTTTCTGGAGTCGGACGGCGCGACCCCGGTGACGGCCTACGACGTCCCGCGCATCCAGTCCGCGATTACCAGGACGATCGAGTTCGGCTACAAGGGCGTCATTGCGGACAAACTCATCGTGGCCGCGGACCTGTATCAGTCCAGGATTGAAAATTACGTGGGTTCGGTTTCGGTGGAAACCCCCAACGTGTTTCTCGAACCGGAGAGTCTGGCCGAGGCTCTGAGCCGTGGATTCGAAGAGACGCTGTCCGATCCGTCGAACGCCGTGCTCGCCGCCGGTCTCCAGCTGATTGACAACGTGCAGGTGCCTGGTCTCCTGGAGGGCAACCGGAACGGTTCTCCGGTGGACGAACTGACCGCCATCTTCGTGGCCGGCGCCGCGGCGATTCCATACGGAACGGTGTCGCCGGAACAGGCGACCGATCCCTACGCGATGGTGTTGACCTACCGCAATTATGAAGATATCACCATCCGCGGGCTGGACCTGGGCCTGGCCTGGTATCCAACGGCGCAATGGAGACTGACCGGCAACTATTCGTACGTGAGCAAGAACTTCTTCAAGAACCTGAAATACACGCACGTCCCGGGCGTTGGCGATATCACATTGAATTCGCCCCGGCACAAATTCAAGCTGGGGGCGTCGTACGACTTTTCCGGGTTGGGCCTGTCGGTCGGCAGCGCGCTCCGATTCACCGATTCCTTTCCCATGCAATCGGGGGTGTACGTGGGCGACGTGGACGCCTATACGGTTGTCGACATGTCGCTGAAATACCGGTTGCCCGTTGAGAGGGACGTGGACCTGCATCTGGACGCGAGCAATCTACTCAATACACGCTATCGTTCATTCATCGGGGCCCCGGAAGTGGGCCGCCTCGTCTTCAGCCAGGTCAGCATGCGGTTCTGATGAAGCCGCAGGATGACAAAAGAGGGGGTGCGGCGACTGCCGCACCCCCTCTTTTGCGAGGCAGAGGTCTGCGAATATGTCTGGCAGCAGGCCATCAGTGGCGAATTCGCAAGGGTAGCCTGATGAGTCGTGCGAAAAACCCTGACGTATCGGCGGCTTTGGACCGCGCCAGGGGGGCGCTGGTGGGGCTGGCATTGGGGGATGCGCTCGGTACGACGCTCGAATTCTCCGGGCGGGACACAAGGCCGCCGGTTACCGACATCGTTGGTGGAGGTCCATTCGGCCTGGCCGCCGGTTCGTGGCGCGCAAAAGAGCGCGACGCCATCTCCTCTTCGGGATACGTCGTACACACGCTCGAAACGGCGCTGTGGTGCGTGGACCGGTCGGAGTCCATCGAGGATGCCCTGATTCTGGCCGCCAATCTCGCTGATGACGCCGATACCGTGGCCGCGGTCACGGGACAGCTCGCCGGCGCCCTGTGGGGCGTGTCGGGGGCTCCGGCCGCGTGGCTCGACAAACTCGCCTGGCGCGACCGCCTGGAGGCGCTCGCCGCGGACCTGTTCGAGGCCGCCAACAGCGAGCGGGCCGGTACCGCGGAGTGAAATGCGATTGCCGGTTTTGCGTTTGAAAACAAAAAAGCCGCGATCCACCTCCTGGTGAACCGCGGCCATCGCCACGCCTTCATGCACACATCATCCGGTGGCGGACGCACGGTTCCCGCTGCGCAAAACCACCAGCGCTGAAGGGAAATCGCCACGCTACCGAACAGACACCTCGAATGCCGCCCCATGAATATCCTCACGATCCGGATTCCTTCCGTTCGTTTCTGCGCATCCGGTCCCGCGCTTTCCTTGAGATGCGGTTCCAGACGCCCGTAAGCCCCATCGCCTTCTTCATTTCCCTTAATGTCTCATCTGCGACCACCTGGACGCGCTGCGTTCCCTCGTACAGCACCTTTTCCATGTACCCCGAATCCGCTGCAAATTGCGCCCTTCGCTCCCGGATCGGATCGAGAAACTCGTTCAGCGCCCGGGTGAGCTTTTCCTTCACCTCCACGTCGCCGACCGTCCCCTCGCGGTACCTCGACTTCAGGTCCGCCACTTCCTCCTCGTCCGGATTGAACGCGTCGTGGTAAACGAATACGGGGTTACCCTCCACCCTGCCGGGTATGTCGGCTCTGACCCGGTTGGGATCGGTAAACATCCCCCGCACCTTCTTCTTCACGGTCTGCGCGTCGTCGGACAGAAAAATCGCATTGTCCAGGCTCTTGCTCATCTTGGCCTGGCCGTCCGTACCCACCAGAACGGGGACCTCGCCGATCAGCGCGTCCGGAATCGGGAAGACCTCTCCGTAATAGCTGTTGAACCGGCGGGCGATTTCACGGGTGACCTCCACGTGAGCGAGATTGTCCTTTCCCACGGGAACCAGGTGCGCCCTGGGCGTCAAGATATCCGCGGCCTGCAAGATGGGATAACCGACCAGACCGAACGGGATCGCCTCTTCGTCCAGCCTGGCTGCGCGCGCCATATCCTTGATGCTGGGCAGACGTGCGACCCGCGGCAGGGTCACCAGCATCTCGAAGAACAGATTCATCTCGTATACCGCGTGGATGGCGGACTGAAGATAGATGGTCGACCTGGACGGATCGATGCCCACCGCCAGATAGTCCAGCAGCATCTCCCGCACGTTCTCGCGCAGGGCATGAATGTGTTCCTTCTGCGGCCGGGTCGTAAGCATGTGCAGGTCCGCCACCAGGAAAAAGCACTCGTATTCGTCCAGCAGCCGCACCCGGTTCTTCAACGAGCCGACGTAATGTCCCAGGTGCATCTTCCCCGTGGGCCGGTCGCCCGTGAGGATCCGTTTCCGTTCATCCATCTATATTCCCTCCAAAAAAAATCCCCGCCGTAGGCCGGCAGGGACGTTGATCTTAAAAAAATCCGAATCTCAAATTCAGCACGCAGTCAGCCGGCCGGTACGATTGAAGTCGCACCACCGCCAGCTTCCGGAATGTCCGTCGCGCGAGGCCATCTCATTTTCCTTCCAATGAGGATTGCAATTGACCGGTCAACGATATCGAATTCTCAATGTCCTGTCAAGCGAATTCTGCTATTTCCCGTCTCTCAACACGCGATGCGCCTGAGAGACGCCTATGTCGCATCCCTCAGCAATTCCGCCATTTCCGGGGCAAAGTAGGTCAGGATCATATCCGCGCCGGCCCGCTTGATGGACGTTAGCGTTTCGACCATCGCGCGCTCCTTCTCCACCCAGCCGCGCTCCGAGGCCGCAAGGACCATCCCGTATTCGCCGGACACGTTATAGGCCGCGATGGGCGTTTCGAAGCTCTGCCTCGCGCTCGCGATGACGTCCAGGTACGGCAGTGCGGGCTTCACCATCACCACGTCGGCCCCTTCCTCGATATCCAGCGCGATCTCCCTCATCGCTTCCCGGATATTGGCAGGGTCCATCTGGTACGTCTTCTTGTCCTCAGGGACGCCCCGCGCCTTTACCGGCGCGGACTTGAGCGCTCCACGGAACGGACCGTAGAAGCATGATGCATATTTGGCGGAATAGGCCATGATGCCGACGTTGCTGAACCCATGGTCGTCCAGCGCCACCCGGATGGCGCCAATCCGCCCGTCCATCACGTCAGACGGGGTGACCCAGTCCACGCCCGCCTCGGCGTGAGAAAGCGACATCCTGCACAGCACCTCGACGCTCTCGTCGTTCGCGACCTCGCCGTCGATCAGCAGGCCGTCGTGTCCGTGCGTGGTATAGGGATCCAGCGCCACGTCCGTCTGCACGCAGAGCTCGGGAAGCGCCGCCTTGAGCGCCCGGACCGCCCTCTGGATCAATCCGTCCTGTGCGTACGCCATTGTTGCGCGCTCGTCCTTTTCCTCCGAATAGCCGAACAGATTGACGCCGCAGATGCCGAGGCCGTACACCGTCTCGCACTCACGCACGAGTTCGTCGACCGAAAACCGGAACTGACCGGGCATCGAGTCGATGGGTTCCCGCACGTTGGCGCCTTCCGTCACGAACATGGGATAGATCAGGTCCCCCACGTTCAGCACGGTCTCCCTCGTCAGCGTCCTTATGGGTTCCGTACGCCTCAACCGCCGGGGCCGGTACGTCAGATCCATATGGCCTCTTTTATGCAAAAACACAAACTTACATGGATAGACAGGATGGACAGGATAAAAGACGACCAGGATTAAGCAGGATTAAAAACAAAGAGCAAGATCAAAACCGGATCAGGATTAGCGGGATTAGAAACAAAGAGCAGAATCAAGACCGATCAGGATTGACGGGATTAAAAACCGAGAGCAGGAGCAAAGCCGACCAGGATTTACAGGATCAGAAACCAGGAGCAGAATCAGAACCTGATGCGGATTCAAAACCTAATGCAGGTTGAGGGCCAAAAGCAGGACAAATGCTCACTCTTCCGGGCCAAAAGGACGAATCCTTACCTCTTCAGATCGCGCCACTCCGGGCTTCATCACTATTGCCCCATAAACTGCAAAGCCTTAGACGCCCGAAGTCGTAACAGCCCGGTTTCACTTCTACTGAAAACATTGAGATGAGCGATGACCTCGTCATCTTTAATATACTTCAACGCATCGATTGCCTCCGCTACGACAAACTCATCCCTACTATTAGTAACAGCAAACAGCCCCTGTATCATTTGTCGCCGATACAATGGATTCATAGCAAAAGCAGGATTGTTCTTCAGCATCAAGCCAAGCGTTTCTGCTGCCGCCGCTTGCTGAAACGCCCACGGGTGGCGGAGTGCCTTAATAATCGGTAAAAGAGCAGGTTCCCCGATCTTTATTAATCCACGGTTCGCCAGTGGTCCGATATTCTCCACCAATATCGGAATGAACCTTACATCTGCCTGCCAACTGGCCATTTCGGTCATTGCGGCGTGATGTTCTCCGCACTTATCGTACGCAACAGTCGCTGCACTTCTCCACCGAAGCCAATTATCCCCGATATAGTATTTGTTCACCATGCCCAGGAATAGTTGTTTCACTTCCTCCGGCCACGGTTCTCTTGGTAGTCGATATAATTCGTACAACACTTCCAACATTACAACGCCATCGCCCTTGTAGAGCTGATTCTCCCAAATCGAAATTTGAAGTGCATCCGGATACTTAACCTTCCCCTCAGCCGGGCACAGGGGCAACAACAATCCGAGGATAACTATAAGTCGAAACATGTTTACCTCCAGTCAAGGTGGACGTGTGTGTAATTGTCTCCGACAAAACCAGCTGGCTTGTCGGGCCATAACGGAACAACTTCAAAATAATTACCACCTTCATCATAAAGCGCAAAAAATGTAGCACGCATCTGAAATCTACCAATACGGTATATATCATAATTGCGTCTTGAATTCACAGCATCATCCGACGAGGTGCCGTCAGCATCGAATGCCCGTCCATACTGATGTTGTGAACCGGAGCTGTGTCCGCTATCCCCCGGACACGCGTACCCAGCAGTGTAGGCAAAGCCAGCCGTGTACCGGACTTTTAGATCCAATGCTCGTATATTTAGAAAATCAAGGATACGGTGCGTATGTCGATTTTCGTGATAGTCAGAATCAATGAGCAAGCCTGGGTAAGCTGGATGGCGAGTATCGAACGCACTTCTTGCAAGAATTGTACGACTCATGTCTACATACTCTTGCCGTAGTTCACTAAGCGCATCCTGGGTAAATGAAGCACTGTCCTTAACATCTCCGACACTCCCTTCCACAGTATACGATAATCTGTAACTACGTCCATTCGAGGCCGAAGTCGGATGTAGCGTAATAGTTGGCGAAGTAGTATCATCGGCAAACGTAATATCGTCGCCACTATTATGGTTATCGGCTGCAGTCCACTTTATGATGTGGAGCTCACATTCCGCGGTCATGTAGTGATTGGTTTCGTCGCTTGTGAAGCTACCGGAAGTAAGTTGTCCGCTTGCCATTACCTGAATTGTGGGATCGTCCATATCTTCCCAATCGCCACTGCCATCACCACCCTCACCGTTTTCACCATCTGGAACATACCGGTGCCAATTGGTATCAGAGTTCCAATAATAATTACCACTCGAACGAATTAAAGTTCCCGGCCACTGGGGAGTCGGTCAAGACGCGGTTACTGTGACCGGCTCCATTTCCCCTGCCCAAAGGATGTAAACACCATTTACCAGTTTGTAGGTAAGGTTATCTTCATCCTTTTTATACATTTCATTTTCAGCAAAGGTGATGGTCGGAATCAACAACAACACACTCAGTAAAGTTTTCATTTACATCCCCCCTATTCCGTTACCGATACGAGTGATTTTGCGTATTCGAGATACAGGGCCAAAGCACTTTCAGAATCCTGAAGTTCCGCCAACTTGACACTACTCCAAATAACTTGATGCCGTACTGCTGGTATATCTAAATGACGAAAACGCTCTATGACCTGATTATGTGCCTCTTTTGCTTTTTCTCTATCCCCCATAATCAAGTAAATGCTACCGATTTGAAACAGGCTTTGTGCCTGCCCCTGTGGAGTACGAGCGTGTTCTAGAAATTCTTGAAATTTAGCAAGAGCCTGGTCATACTCACCGTTGTCTTTATGAGACTCGGCAATTTCCATCAACTCTTCCCAAGGAATAGGTACTTTGTCGGCATGGACAGGTTGACCGAAAACTTCGGCGAATAGAGTATAATCGCCAAAATCTATTCGACCATTACCGTTTATATCATAGCGCGAGTCGTAAACGCCATCCCCGGCCACTGATCCGTACCGCTGGGCAAATTGAACAAAATCATTAAACCCAACAGTACCGTCTTCGTCAAAATCAGCGTACTCAGCGGCAAATCCCACACCTACTAAAATAACAAGAACCAGCACAATCCACAAAATACGTTGCATCTGCGACCTCCTTTGTATGGAAGATATTTCTTAACCTTAATCCGAAATAAATCA
>JAAXHE010000057.1 GCA_012271065.1 Candidatus Latescibacterota bacterium | reverse complement strand
GGTAAGACCTTCAGAGGTTGGTTTTTCAACAGGCTCGCGCGGTCTTCGAGTGTTGTTAGAATCGTCGCGGTATCCGAGGCGTGCGCGGAAAATTTCCCATCGGCAAAAGAAAAGGTCCAGGTTGTATACAACGGCGCGGACCTGGTCAGCTTCAATCCGGAAGTCGTTCAGGGGTGTGTGCGCCGGATTTACCGAATTGGACCCGACGAAGTCGTTCTGGGATTCGTTGGTCGAATCGTAGAATGGAAGGGTATCGACATCTTGCTGTCCGCGATGAAGCGTGTCCTGGCGCGTCGCAATGACGTGGTTCTGGTGGTTGTCGGGGGCAGCCCGAAACGCTCGTTGAACCTCCTGGACCACTATCGGCGCAAGGTGGCCAACGGGCGGTACTCCGGACGGGTCCTGTTTACGGGATTCAGGACCGATGTCCGACCGTATCTGAAGGATATGGACGTCACACTTGTACCTTCCGTTGCGCCCGACCCTTGTCCCAGAAGCGTTATCGAGTCTCTGGCACTTGGTACGCCGGTGGTTGGTTCCGCAACCGGCGGCGTTCCGGAGTTGATCAGGGATGGTTATAACGGACTGCTGGTGAAGCCGAACGACGTCGCAGGTCTCGCGGAGACCATTCTCAGAGTAATCGAGAACAGTGAATTGCGGCGGCAAATGGGTTCGGCCGCCCGGGTTTCGGCGGTCCAAAGGCACGACGCTGTCGAAGTAGCCAGGCGTGTGCAGGCCGCTATACTTGAAGCGCTGCGGTCCTGAAGACGTACCGATGGTCGACATCTTTCATGGCACGACTTTCGCTGTTATTGTAAAGATTCCACAAGAATAAACGAGTCGAATGAAGACGAATTCAGTACATCCGAATGTTCTTCTGGCTTTTCCGCCTGAATCCGCACGCCGTATGTCCGGGAGGATAACGGGGGAGGCGTTGCAATTTTCCCACACATGTTGTAAAATTTCACACCTGGCAAGGATTCCTGTATCGGTTATTCTGGTCTGCGTTTTCGGGATCGGTATCCGTCCCTGCTATTCTGCATCCGGACAACAACCATACGATCTTGCCGTGTGCGTGCGGATGGCATTCGCGTCGAGTCCATCCATTCAGGCCGCGGAGGCGGACCTGCAAATCGCTGAGAACAGGCTCATGCAGGTGCATGCCGCGCGATTTCCAAGTATGGAATTCACATGGATATTCGGGCCTTCGCCTGAGGCTCGCGGCGACGCGCTTACGGGGGTGAGCAACTGGCGGCGGATGAGTGTGTTTACGAGAACCGAACTGTCGCTGGTTCAGCCGCTCTTCACCTTCGGAAAACTCTCTGCAGCGATGGAAGCGGCATCTGGCGGAATCGGCGCGCAACGCGCCGGACTGGACGGATCCCGTTTCGACCTGGAGCAGCAGGTGGCCAGGGCTTACTATCTGCTGTTATTGGCGGATCAGCTTCTGTCCCTGGCGAAGGAGTCCCGGGCGGAGATCGAAACGGCGCGGCGAACGATCGTCGAAAAGCTGGAAGCCGATACGGGGGATTTCACGTATACGGATTTGCACCGTATTGACAGGTTCATGTACGACGTGGAGGAAAACGCGAACAAGGTTGTCAGGAGTCAGGGGCTCGCAAGCTCGGCGCTCCGAATTCTCATGGGGCTCTCCAGGTCAGATTCTCTTGTTCTAGCCGACGGAAGTCTGAAGCCGGTTGACGTTCAGGTCCGCCCACTGGAACATTATCTGTCGCTTGCCGAGGGGCGACCGGATCTGGGTCAGATTCGGGAAGGGCTGCGGGTTCGGTCTGCACAGGTGCGCGCTGTCCGAACCGACCTGTTTCCGCAGGTTTTTCTCGCCGGCCGGTTCAAGTACGGCTTTGCGCCGAACAGGGACCGCCAGCGGAACCCGTTTTTGAAGGACGAGTTCAATGTGACTGAGTTGGGCGCTGTGCTTGGCTTCAGGCAGTCGTTGTCATTCGCGAGTACGCGAGCGAAGGTGAAGGAAGCCCGCCTGGCCTACGAAAAGCTCAGTTATCAGGCTCGGCTGGCGTCACAGGGCGCCCGCATGGATATCGAAAGCGCCTACCTTTCGCTCATTGAAGCGCGCGCAAATATCGGGTCGGCACGGAAGGCCCGCCGGGCAACCAGGCGTTGGTTTGTTTCGGCGAGAGACGGATTCAATGCGGGTCTGGAGGAGGCGGGAGAGATGGTCGATGCGGTCAAGGAGTACGGCATTAT
>JAAXHE010000352.1 GCA_012271065.1 Candidatus Latescibacterota bacterium | reverse complement strand
ACCGCAGGCTCAGGGAGCGGCTCAGGTATTACAAACTCAGGGAAATGCTCGCGATGCAGGCCAAGTGCGGCTACTTATGAGCGTTGCGAGCCTCATCCCCGTATTCACGCCTCGCCAGCTCCAGTGTCTCGGGATTTCCGATATCGATCGCCGAGCCCTGAATTCTGTGCGCGTAAACGGGCTCGACCTGGCAGAGCCACTCAACGAAATGCCCCGGCGCATCCGGCGTCCGACCGCTCTCGACATATTCGTCGAATCGCTTCAGCGTGGCCTCGGGGTATACGTAAATGGCAGCGGAGCCCCAACACGATTCCGGTTGGTCGGGCTTTTCTTCAAACTTTACCACACGGTTGTCCGCGTTCAGCACCGCGATGCCGCGACGCCGGCGGTCCTCAGGGTCGTCCACGTAACATACGCAGATGTGGGCCACGGGATTGGCGCGAAAGTCCGCCACCAGATCCTTCAGACGAAATCCGAGCAGATTGTCCGAACCACATACCAGAATGTCGTCGGCGATCGCCCGCGCACCGATTGCGAACCGGATGTCCCCGACCGCGCCCAGCCGGTTGTCGTTGGTCGTCGTCCCGTCGTCGATCACGTCGATGTCCAGCCGACCGTTCCACCCGGCCGCCCAACGCTCGAAATGACCGGCGAACCGGCTGTTGGTTACAAGATAGACCTCATCTACATCCGGAACGGACTCGATCCGGTCCATCAGATAGTCCACGATCGCGCGCCCGCCCACCTCGAGGAGCCCCTTCGGGAAATTCAGGGTCAGGGGGTACAGCCGGGTGGCGTAACCCGCCGCGATGACGATCGCTTTCATACTCCTCCCCATTCAGGAATTCGAATACGCAAGGAAAACTTTCCGGCATTACGATTGCGACGGCGACAGGATCAATGTGTAACCGCACTGCGAAAGGCGCTGCGTATCCCGGGCGAGCAATTGGGCGTCCCAAACTGTTTCGTCACCGGCCGAGCGGAAATCTGCTGACATTCAGGCCCTGGTTAATTATATATAATATGGATTGCAGGGGCAAGGAATTATCCGGCAAAACGCCCGTGCCGACGGTATCGTGCATGTGCGAAGTGCTTTATACTGGAGACGTGTGATGACGCCATCCGAAGTGACGGACCGCCTGAAGCCGGTTTGCCCCGCCCTCGACGTCCACGTGCATCCGCTGGACTGTTTCGGTCTCTACAGGATCGCGGACGCCAGGGAGGACGCGCGCCTCATTATCGAGTCCGCCGCACGCGCGGGCGTGGAAAAGATGTGCCTCTTCTCGTTATACACCACCTGCCCGAGAGAGCCGTCGGTTGAAGAGTTCAGGCAGGCAAACGACTACGCCCTCTCCATGCGGGACGTCGCGCCGGACGTCTTCATCCCCTTCTGCTACGTGAATCCGATGTACCCCGCTGAATCCGTTGCGGAAATCGACCGCTGCATCGAAAGCGAACGCATGAGCGGAATCAAGCTGTGGGTCGCCCGCCGTGCCACCGATCGGGGCCTGGACCCCATCCTGGAACGCGCGGTACAATTCGGTGTTCCGGTGCTGCAGCACGCGTGGATCAAGACGGACGGCAATCTCGTGGGCGAGTCCTTTCCGGCCGACGTGGCTCACCTGGCGCGGCGCCACCCGGACGCGAACATCATCATGGCTCACATGAATGGCTGCGGGCTTGCCGGCATGGAAGACGTGGCGGACTGTCCGAACATCTACGTCGATACGTCCGGAGGAGACCCGGACAGCGGTATCGTCGAAGCGGCCGCATCGACCATCGGACCCGATCGCATCGTCTACGGTTCCGACGCTCCGATCCGCCACTTCGGCGTGCAACTCGGCAAGACGCTCGGAACCGATCTTCCGGAGGCCGTCAAGAGAGAGATCCTCTGGAACAACACCGCCCGCCTCCTGCCGGCGTGGTCCGGCGTCCGGACCCTCTGACCGATCGCGCCAGGGTCCGGAACGGCGTGCCTGAATCGCGCGAATCGAAATCGATATGCGCCACGGAGGACTGCATGATTATCGACATCAACGCCTACACCGGACACTGGCCCTCCCATCCCGTCGAAGGGGCCCTTGACTCCGTTCGCGCCTCCCTCAGGGAATACGGCGTGGAACGCATGTGCGTTTCGCCCCTGGACGCCGCGTGGTGCCGCAACCCGCACCGGTTCAACGACAGTCTCTACGCCGCATCGGTCGTGACGGACGACGTCTGGCCCGTACCCGTTCTGGATCCGACCATCGCCACCTGGCGCGACGAACTCCAGCGGGCGGAAGCGCAGCCCCGGGTCCGCCTGGTCAAACTCCTGCCCGCCTATTGCGGCTACGATCTGAGTTCCGCGTCCGACCTGTTCGCGGCCCTTGCCTGCGCCGGGCTCGGCGTCATTGTGCAGACACGGCTGGAAGACCCCCGAAGGCAGCATCCCCTCGCCCAGGTACCCGACGTACCCGCAGCCGAAATCGCGGATGCCGCAGAACGCCACCCGGGTCTTCTCATCATCATCGGCGGGCCGCGCACGGCTGAAATCAGGGGACTTCGAGACAGGATTCAGGGTCTCCCCAACCTCTACGCGGACGTCTCCCAGTCGGACGGGATGGATGCGGTAAAGGTGCTGGTCGAAGACGGACTGAGTGACAAACTGCTGTTCGGCTCTCACGCTCCGCTCTTCATCCCCTACTCAGCCCTTTCGCGGGTCGTCACCGACCTCCCCGACGACGAAGCCGCCGCGATTCTGGGAGGAAACGCCGAGCGAATCGTCAACTGGTAGCGGGGGGTTGCGGTGAACCTGAACACGTTGAGAGAGAGACTCAAGCCACCCTGCGACGTGCTGGACGTACACGTCCACCCGCTCGGCACGGGTGCGGCATCCGTAGAGACCGACGCCAGGAGGATCCTGGAGGCCGCCGGACGCGCGGGAATCACGAAGATGTGCATCTTTCTTCTGCATCCCGAATCGGGCGCCGGCAGCCCTCTCCATGACCCCGCGATGCGCCACTGCCGGGACGGGAACGACTACAATCTGCGGATGCGCGACCGGGCGCCTGAGGTCTTTCTTCCGTTCTGCTACGTCAATCCCGCCTGTCCCGAAGCGTCCGTCGACGAGATAAACCGGTGCATCGTTGAAGAGCGCATGTGCGGAATCAAGCTGTGGGTGGCGCGCCGGGCCACCGATGCCGGGCTGGACCCGATCATGCAGCGCGCCGTTGAACTCGACGTGCCCGTTCTGCAGCACGCGTGGGACAAGACCACCGGCAACCTGCCGGGCGAGTCCTTTCCACAGGACGTGGCCCACCTGGCGCGGAGGCACCCCGGCGCCAAAATCATCATGGCCCACCTCAACGGGTGCGGGCTACGCGGCATCGAGCACGTCGCGGACTGCCCGAACCTGGTGGCGGACACCGGCGGCGGCGACCCCGAGTCCGGTATCGTCGAAACCGCCGTGGACGCGCTGGGAGGCCGTCGCGTCGTCTTCGGGTCGGACCTGCCGGTCCGCCTCTTCGGCCAATGTCTCGGAAAAACACTGGGCGCCGATATTTCCGAAGCAACCAGGAAAGACATACTCTGGAATAATGCCGCCCGGCTCCTTCCCGAATGGGCCGGTGTCAAAACCCTGTGAGTGTCAACCCGACGGGCGCACCACCCGTCGGCGTCTCACTGACAACCGATCGCGACTCAAAACCTGGCAGCCCGCTGAAAAGGCTCATCCGGGCTGCCACCGGCCGACGCATACGGAGAGACTCGATCAACTGACCGCTAGACGAAAGGCTCAACGTGCAGCAAAAGAAAATCCTCATCACAGGCGCCGCCGGCAGAATCGGGCGCGTACTGCGAGAGGGATTGAAGGACGACTACCGCCTCAGCCTGCTGTATCACAACACCATCCTGCCGGCCCTGCCCGGCGAAGACGTGCATGTTTCGAGCATTACCGACATGAACAGGGTTATTGCGGCGGCGAAGGGTGTGGACGCCGTGGTCCACATGGCCGGGAATCCAAACGGGAACGCTTCCTTCGAAGATATCCTGGAGGCGAACATCCGCGGAACATACACCGTCTACGAGGCGGCCCGGCGGTCAGACGTCCACCGCGTCGTATTCGCCAGCAGCAACCATGTTACCGGATATTACGAAAAAGACGGCATCGGTACCACGACCGAGGTGAACGCGCGGCCGGACAGTTTCTACGGCGCCAGCAAGGCCTACGGAGAAGACCTGGGGCGGTACTACGCGGACGCATTCGGGCTCTCGGTGATCTGTCTGCGTATCGGCTCCTTTCAGCCGGCCGACTCGGTCATCAACCGCACGAGCGACCGGATCCTCGCGTCCTGGCTCAGCCACCGCGATACCGTCCAACTCGTGCGGTGCAGCATCGAAACCGACGTCCACTTCGGCATCTATTACGGCATTTCGAACAATACCCGCGCGTACTGGGACCTCCGAAACGCGCGCGAGGAACTCGGATACGCCCCCGAAGACGACGCGGAGACTTATGCCTGAGAAGCTGTTGTAAGACTCCCGGCGGACTTCACGCGGCCGCGGGTTTCAAAAATGCCGATTCGCTTCCGAAAGCCCGCCCAGAATGAAATCGGCCTCGTCGTGTCGCTGACGTCGGGTGAAGAAATTCGGCACTGCGAACACGGTCATCCCCGCGGCCTTGCCGGCTTTCACGCCCGCCTCGCTATCCTCGATTACCGCACACCGATCCGGTGTCACGTTCAGTTTTCCGGCAGCCATCAGATAGATGTCCGGCGCCGGTTTCAGCCGTTTCACGTCGCTGCCTGACAACATCACGTCGAACACCTCGGCCAGGTCATGTACGCCGTCCAATCTGGACAGCAGGCCGCTGTTCAGCGTCTTCATCATCCGGTCCCGCTGCGTGGACGACGCCACCGCGAGCGGATATCCGCGTGCCCTGACGTGTGCCATCAGTTCCAGTATATCCGGCATCAGAGACACCCGGTCGGGATTCGAGACCGCTTTCTCGAAACGATCCATCCAGATCTTGCGGAAAGCGGCAGGCGTCACGGCCAACCGGTAACGGTCCACGGCGTACGCACTGTTTTCCTCGACGGGATGGCCCACGCAGACCGCATAGTCCGCCCGGCTCATCCCTGCGCCGTAATCTCCGAGCGTCGCGTTGAACGTCTCGCAGTACACCGCTTCTGAATCCACGATCACGCCGTCCACGTCGAATATCACGGCATCGTAGGTTCGATCTGTCACGCGGTAGCCCTTGATGGATGCCATCGCCCGCCCGTGGGAACGCCGTTGGACCGCACGAATGTCCAAAATCAAAAAACGGAGCGTTCCCCTGTGGATGCCCCGAACGGTCGTCAATATTCGAGCGGCGGTGGACGAAGTCAAGGATTTTCCTTGTCTCATGTCCCGGTTTACCATTATTTCAAATGCGCTCTTCCCGATCCCGCCACGCCGACTGCCCGGAGCACGTATTGTCCCCCAGAGACCCCGACATGCTGGAAGGCATCCCTCGCGCGCCCGCCGACCGGATGCCGCTCTGGCGCGAAGACGGCCGGACGCTGCAGATTAACGAGATCTTCTACTCCATAGAAGGCGAAGGCCTGCGCGT
>JAAXHE010000360.1 GCA_012271065.1 Candidatus Latescibacterota bacterium | reverse complement strand
CCGGATGGACTTTTTCAACGGGCTGATAAGGCGCCTTATTGTGACGATCCGACAACGCACGACGGCCTACCTGACGGGTGGTCGAAATCTCCATGTCGAAAGACGCATTACACGTTGTCCCTTTTTCCCGGCTCACACTCTTCGGATTGGGCGACAAAGAGGCGTGCCTGTCTCGCGCAGCGCAGGTCATCTCACAGGTCCTGCGCCTGGTGGAATCCAGGGAAGATTTCAGTTTCTCAATCGAGAACTCGGTCCATCTGAGCGCCTATCTCAGGTCGCATCCCGAGGCAACGGCGCGGGTCCGGGAGGCGGTTTCCCGTGGGCGTCTGGAATTGGGGGCTGCCTGGACCCAGATGGATCACCGTCTGTCCGCCGACGAAGACCTGGTCCGAAATCTGCTCTACGGAAAGGCCTTCGCTCGCGAGGCGCTCGGCGTGGACCCGACAGTTGTGCATCTGGGTGACGGGGGAGGCACGACTTCGCAATACGTGCAGGCCGCCTTCAAGTGTGGAATCAGGCATGTCGTAATCACCGGGACAGGATGGAAGCAGCCCGTTCTGTTCCGCTGGCAGGCGCCGGATGGCTCGCAGGTGGTCTGCTGGAACGCAACCGGGGGAAGCGGGCTGCTCTGGGAAGCCGTTCGCGGAACGCCGCAGTCCAGGCGGCTACGAAACGCGGAAATTGCACGTCAACGCGAGATGCACGAAGGGAGGTTGCCGCTGCATTGGGGCGGGCCGATGGTTCAGCCGTGCGAAACCGCCGTGGACGAGTTGATGGAGTGGGCAGAGGACGAAGCGATCCGCATAAGGCTTGGGACGCCGTCGAGCGTCATCCCGAAGTCTCAATTGGAAGAACGCCTGCCGGAGGTCGACGCCGCGAATCCGCCCGGTGGATCGCATCTGGAACCGGTGTTCCCGGAAACCGCGCCCCTGAACGACCGGACTGTCTGCGGGCTGTCGCGTGCAGAGCAGCTGTCGGCCATGGCGGAGAGTCTCGTTTCGTTCACGTATCCTCGTGCGGCCCTCGAATCGGCGTGGCTGCGGCAACTGGAGTCGACGTCGTACCGTTACGACGGCGTGGCTTCAGAGGAGGGACTGGAGTACAGGCGGACCGACCAGCAGAACGTGATTGCGACGGCGTCAGGGATTGTGTGCCAGGCTGAACGTATGATCGCGGAACGGGTGACGCCCCGCGACGGTCCTGAAGGCAGGATGCCCGTCGTGGTATTCAATCCGCTTTCGTGGACGCGTACCGGCCTGGCGGAAATTCATGTCACGTTTTACGGGGCGGTGGAAGGGACCGACTTTTCCCGGTACGAAACATATAAGCTGGTTGATGCTTCCGGTGGGACGGTGCCGTTCCAGGAACTGGCGGGCAGACAGACAGAGACCGCCGAAGTGCGTCTGATGTTTATGGCTCGCCAGGTTCCGGCAAACGGATATGCGACCTATTATCTCGTTCCCGGCGTTACGGAAACGCAGCCGCTTGTGGGCATCCATCAGCCGGAGACGATGGCGCCGGGGCTGATGGCGCCTGAATTCCCTGAGCCCAGCTTTGTACTGGAAGACGTCGAGGACCGCGTGTCCGAAGCATTCGGGAGCGTGCGGATCGGCCGCCGTTTCAAGACGGCTTCCGTCGACCTCGAAGTTGACGAAATAACCGGTCGCGTGCGCGTGTCGGACAGAAGCGCGGACGGTCCGCTGGTCGACGGAATTCATCTCGTTGGCACCGAGGAAGCCCTGACTGACCGATCCGCCGTCACGGGCAGGCGGTTCGAGATGGCGGTCGAACGCGTCGATCTCGAAGAGAGCGGCGAGGTGCGGGCGACGTTGCTCGTGGCCGGAAAGCTGTTGTCGTCTCCATGTGAGATCAGATACCGGGTTTACGGCGAACTGGACAGGGTGGACGTGGATCTCCGGATCCAGTGGCAGGATCGGAATCCGGTAAGAGTGCAGATGGTCTTCCCGGTCGCCGGCGGCGCCATCCGGTATGGGACGCCTCACGGCCATCAGAAACTCGAGGAAGCCGGGGGTGGAAACGCCTCGCTCGAAGTGCAGCGGATCTGTCAGGGATGGGTGTCCGTAGATGGGCCCGATCGCGGCTTCGTGATCGCATCGGACCGGAAGGCGTTTCAGTTCGGCGCCGGCGAAGTGCGCGGCGAGGTCCTGCATTCAGGGCTCGACCCTGCGTCGTATTCCTATAACGTCATATGGCGCGGGTTTCCGGACGCGGTAACGAGTAGATATTCCATCCGGGCATATAAGGGCGATTTCGCGCGAGGAAACGCCTTCCGGGACGGATGGGAACTCCGCCAGGCTTTGAACGCCAGGGTCGTGTATGACCTGGTTTCAGAGAAATCATTGCCGGATCGAATGCAGTTCATCAACCTCGAGGGCCCGGGGATTGTTTGTACGGCAATTAAACAGGCGGAAGACGGCGAAGGACTGATCGTGCGGGCTTACGAGACCGTCGGCGGCACATGCGAAGCCCGGCTGGTCTCGTGCCGCAACGTCGTCTCGCTCCATGAAACGGACCTTATGGAACGCCGCGTTCGGGATCTGGACGTCGACGCCATCGCATTCACCCCCTTCGAAATCAAGACCCTTCGGGTTGTGTTGAACTGACGTCTGCCGATGAGGCGGAGGCCGGGCGTCCGTCCCCCGCCCGATTGGCAGGTTGCCGCACATATCTCTCCGTCGTGCTCCCCGTCCGATTCCCGCGGAGCGCGCGACAACAGGGAGGAGGCTTCTCTCATGGCGAACATCGAGGTGCCGGTACGTTACTACAAGGACTACCCCGGCGGTTACGATTACGGGTACGAGGACCTTGCGTTGCCGCTCGAACGCTGTTGTTTTCTGCTTGTGGACGTGGATGGAGGCTATTCGTTCAAGGGCGAAAGAATGCCGCATCCGACAACGCAGCACTTTATCGGACCGGCCCTTGAGGCCGCCCGGTCCGTGAAAATGAAAGTGGCGTACGTCCATAACGACTTGAGACTCGTGGCCGATCCCGGTTGTGTGGCGGGACAATTCTGGAGCAGGACCAAGGTACCCAACGGCGACGTGATGGAAAGCTGGACAAAGAAGCCGGATTACGAACCGGTGTACGTGGATTGCGTGGCGCCGCGCCCCGGCGAGCCGAATTTTCCCAAGTGGATGTGGAGCGGATTTCGCGATACGTTTCTCGATCAGAGGCTGCGTTCCTGGGACATAGAAAATCTGTTTGTGGTGGGCTACAGCCGGCGGGCGTGTCTGCACTACACCTGCGCGGAGGCGATGGGCCACAACTATCGCGTGATCCTGCTGCGTGACTGTTCGAATCCGCCTGGAGAGATCGAGTTTCCGGATACCCTGGACGACAGCCTGCCCGAGGGCGGATGGGTGAATCGGATGATGCTTCGCCAGTTCGAGCACCTGATCGGTTTTACCACGACGTCCGCCGAGTTCGCGGCCTCATGTAAACAGCTGGAGAAGCCCGCATGAAAATCCGGGACATCGATTCGATTCTGATCAACTCGCCCGGGCGGAAGTGGACAATCGTACGGGTGCACACGGACGAAGGGCAGGTGGGACTGGGAGAGGCAACCTACTCTCAAAAAGAGCCCGTGGTGGCATCGGCGCTGGAACACATGAAACAGGAACTGATTGGCGAGGATGTCTCGCGGATTGAGTATCTCTGGCACAAGATCTACAGGATATCGTCACGCAGCGGGATCTGGCGGATGGTGGGACCCGTGTGGATGAGTGCCCTGAGCGGAATCGACCAGGCGCTGTGGGACCTGAAGGGGAAGGCGGCGAACCTCCCGCTGGTGGAGTTGCTGGGAGGAAGATTCCGGGACAGTGTTCGAGTGTATACACACTTCAGCGGCGCGACACCCGAAGCGTCGGCAAAGAGTGCCAGGTTCTGGGCAGACAGGGGTTTCAAGGCGCTGAAGACCGGTGCGCGATCGAATACCGGCCGCCCGTTCGAATTCTACCTGGACGATGGCGCACCGGGCGAAACCGCGGCCTGTTTCGCGGCCGCCAGGGAAGCGGTTGGTCCGGATGTCGACCTTCTGGTCGACTGCCACGGACGGTTTACGGTCGGCGGGGCCGTACGGCTGGCCCGCGCGCTGGAGCCCTATGGTCTGTTCTGTTTCGAGGACCCGGTTCCTCCCGAAGATCTGTCCGCGTATCCGAAAGTGAGGAGCCGGACGTCCATTCCGATTATGGGCAGCGAACGGCTGAACACGAAGACACAGTACCGGCAACTGCTGGAACTGGATGGAATCGATATCGCGCAGCCGGACCTCATGTACGCGGGCGGAATAACGGAGGTGAAGAAGATCGCGGCGATTGCCGACACCTACCACGTACCGATCTCCTTTCACAATACGAAGGGTCCGGTGGGTATTCTGGCGGCGGCGCATCTGCTGGCTTCCATCCCGAACGAAGCGCCGATGGAGTTTGTCACCGGAATTGAATGGCGGGATGAGATTCTGGTCGAACCCCTGAAGATCGAAGAGGGCCGCCTGGTGCTGCCGGAAGGACCGGGCCTGGGGGTGGAACTGAACATGGAGGGCGTGGAGAAACATCGGTGGCGCGTGGTGGACCCCTTTTGAAGGGGCGGCGGGTGGCTGACGCCTCTGCACCTTGCCCGGCTGCGGCCGGCCTTCGGAACCGACGTTCAATCGCACTCCGGAAACGCACCGATTATGTTTGACGTTCTGATCCGAAATGCCAGTGTTGTCGATGGAACCGGCGCGGCCGCCTTCGTCGGCGACGTGGGTATTGAAGGGGACAGAATCGCGGCGGTGGGGGATGTGTCGGGCCCGTCCAGGGTGGAGGTCGACGCGACGGGGTTGACTGTGGCGCCGGGATTCATCGACATCCACACCCATTCGGACTACAGCCTCCTGATCGACGGCCGGGGCGAGAGCGCGCTCTTTCAGGGCGTGACGACCCACGTGTGCGGAAACTGCGGCATATCGGCATTTCCGGTTGGGGGGAACGGGTTCTATTTCGGCCCGTTCGACTCGGCTCGACTGCGGTCTGCAGTGGCGGCGGACTGGGTGTCCGCGGCCGGGTATTTCAACACGCTGGAGCGGCAGGGCGTGGCCATCAATGCCGCGTTTTTTGTGGGCCATGGCGCGGTTCGTCACACGGTGATGGGACAATCCACGCAGCGGCCCGCCCGGCAGGAGATGGAGGAAATGAAAGCGCTGGTGGAGGCCCAGATGGCCCAGGGTGCGCTGGGACTGTCCACCGGACTGACCTACATGCCGGGCAGCAGCGCGAAGACAGACGAGATTATCGCGCTGACGGCCGTGACCGCCCCGTACGGCGGGATCTACGCGACGCACATGCGCAACTATACAGCGTCCATTATGGAGGCGTTGGAGGAGGCGATTCTGATCGGAGAGGAGGCGGGCGTTCCCGTTCACGCCTCTCACATAACGCCCTGTCCTCCGGCGACGGGTTCCGCGGACCGTCTGCTGGAACGGATCGACCGCGCGCAGGCCGAAGGGCAGGATGTAACGGCGGAAACCGAATTCTATGCGACCGGGTCCACGTCGCTCAAGTCTCTCCTGCCGCCGTGGGCGCTGGAGGGCGGAAACCGACGGATGGTGGCACGATTGAAGGAGGCCCAGCAGCGACGACGAATGTGGCGGGATATACAGGATCGCGGATCGGAACTCGGAGGGAGCACGAAGACGGTCTTGATGCAGCGCGGCCTCTGGCACAAGCTCTGGCTGGGTAACTGCGCCGTCAACGCGCAGCTGACGGGACGGACCTTCGCCGAAATCGGTCGCATTCGAAACACGCACCCGTTCGAGGCAATCTGCGACGTACTGGTCGATGAGGGCGGCGCAGCCAGCTTTTACGGTGAGGACAAGACCAATCTGGACATCGACCGTCTCGCGCAGGGCAAGTACTGCGGTGTGGGTTCGGACGGACTTGCAATGGCCAATACCGGTCCGCTGGCGGACGAAAGGGAACATCCCCGATGTTACGGAGGCATGGCCTATCTGATCCGAACGCTGGTTCGTGAACGGGAGGTGCTGTCCCTCGAGTCCCTTGTGCAAAAGCTGACGCGGTTTCCTGCCGAAAGGATGGGGTTTACGGACCGGGGTCTGGTTCGGGAAGGCAAGAAGGCGGACTTGGTCCTGTTCGACCCCGACGGGATGCTGGACCGGGCGACAATTCAGAATCCCTGTCTCTATTCGGAAGGTGTCCGCTGGCTTTTTGTCAACGGCGTCGCCGCGATCGAGGACGGCAAGGCAACGGGAACGAGGGTCGGGAGGGTGTTGCGGCGACGGCTGACCAGCAACTGAGAAGGTGTTCCACGTATTGCAAGCGGACGCGCCGTAAATGCGTCCCTTCCAGATGACCATTCATCGCAGGAAACATTTCACCCGGTATGCGATCACGAAACATCACCTCATCCGAATGTGAGCCGCCACCGTTCTCCGTCCCGAATGGCGCTTGCGGCCCGTCCGCACCAACGCCATGGATTCGGACTCTCGTGGCTGTCATGCTGGTCTGCGCCTTTCGAGTCGGCCACGCGCATGCCGCGACGCCGTCGACTTTCCAGGACAGCGTGAAGCTCTTCCTGCCCGAGGTCCCGCTGGCTTCCCGGATGGAGCAGTATGGCGATTTGCTGTTTAGTCCGCCTGAAGGCAACGCCCGGATCCTGAGGGACCGCTATGGCGTGCCCCATATATACGGCAACCGGGACGTCGACGTCGCGTTCGGTTTCGGGTACGCGCAGGCCCAGGATCACCTGATTCCCATGTTGCTGAACTACCGTGCGGCGGCGGGAACGGCGTCGGAAGTGCTTGGCGCCGGTTACCTGGAAAGCGACGAGCGGGCGCTGCTCTGGCGAATCCAGAGCATAGCCGTTGCGCGATACGGCGCGCTGCCGCCCGAGATCCGCGATCTGATCGGCGCATTTGCCAACGGCGTGAACCACTTTATCGATGTATACAGGGACGAGTTGCCGGACTGGGTCGCACACGTCGGCGGTACGGACGTCGTGGCGCTGTCCCGATGGCTGGTCATGATGTTTGCGGAGCAGGCGGGGCGGCCGGAACTGGCGAAGAAAGGACTAAAGCCGTTCCTGCGTACCCGCGCGACGTCGAATATGTTTGTCCTCGGTGGTTCACGGACAGCTGTCGGAAACCCCGTTTTCGTGATGGATTTGCACCTGCCGTGGCGGGCGCCCTTTCAACCGTACGAGGCGCACCTTGTCAGTCGCGAGGGATTGAACGTGGCGGGCGTGACCGTGTTCGGGATTCCGGTCATTCTGGCGGGCCACAACATGCACATGGCGTGGTCGCTGGCGGCCAACGAGGCCGATGTCTTCGATCTGTACGAGCTGAAACTGGATCCGGCGAACCGGAAGCGGTATGTGTTCGAGAAGGAAAAGAGGCGGATGTCGTCGCAGCGCGTGCAGATCCGGGTCGCGGACCCTCAGGGGATCCGGGAGGTCGAGCGAGAGTTGCTCTATTCCCACCACGGACCGATCTACAAGGCCGGTGACGATTGGGCCTATGCCGGCCGGTGCAGCGCCGAGGACGTCGTCAATACCATAGGGCAGTTTTACGCAATCAATCGGGCGCGCGACCCGGATGCGTTCGAGGCCGCGTTGCGGAAGCTTCAACTTCCCATGTTCCACGTCCTGTACGGCGACGCGGAAGGACGAATGTTATACGTGTACAGCGCGCGAAGCCCGATTCGCGCCGAAGAATTCGATTGGCAGAGTCCGGTCCCGGGCTGGGTGCCGGATACGGAATGGCGTCGTATTATCGGGTACGAGCGGCTCCCGCGAATCCTGAATCCGCGCGCGGATTTCCTGCAGAACTGCAATGTCGCGCCAGATTTCGTGACGCATGACAGCGGGCTCAGGCCCACCGACTTTCCTCCTTACATGGGCTGGGGCGGGCTGGACGACCGCGGTCAGCGTCTGCTGACCTGGCTGTCGGCCAACCGGAAAGCCACGCTGCGCCAGTTGAAAGAACTGGCCAGAGATCCGTATCTGATCGCTTCTGAGGAACTGAAGGCGTTCATCTTCAGGGCGTACAACCGATCGTGGTGGGAAATCTACGATCCTGACAGGCGGCTGGCCCATGCCGTGGAGATTCTGCGCGGCTGGGACAACCGGGCGACGGTCGAGAGCCGTGCCACGGTGTTGTTCTCGCTCTGGAAAAACAGGTTCAATGAGCTAAACTCCGGGGTATTGCCCGAGCAGACGAGCCGATTGGAGATTCTGGAGAAACTGGCACTCGAGGCATTGAGGATGGTTGTCGAGCAGATGATGGCGACCTACGGGAGGCTGGACGTTCCGTGGGGCGAAGCGCACGTGATTGAACGGGGCGGCCGCCTCTTCCCGGTGGGCGGTTCGGCGCCCGGTACACGGGCTCTGCATACCACCTGGTCGAAGCCCGGTGAGGACGGCCTGTTTCGCGTCGACGGCGGATCGGCGTATACAATGGTGGTGGAGCTGGCGGATTCCCTTCGGTCCTGGAGCCTTCAGTCCTTCGGCAACAGTGAGGATCCGGAGTCGGACAACTATCACGATCAGGCTGCGATGCAGGCAACCGGGGAACTGAAGCGCTTCCGGCTTGAGCGTGACGAGGTACATGCAGACCTGCGGTCGGTGGTATCTGTGCCGCTCGAGCAGACGGACGTCGACCGGGAACGGTTTCGCATCCGCTGGAAATTGAGGTCGGCGCCGGAGGAGGCGGTGGAACAGGAGCTTGACGACGGAGGCGGTTGAATCGTGTTGCCCAGCATGCGCCTGGAGGACAAGGTTGTGATGGTAACGGGCGCCGGTTCCGGCATCGGCAGGGCCGTGGCCATAGCGGTAGCCGAGGCCGGGGCGCATTGTGTCCCCTGCGAATTGCCGGAAAAGACCGATGACGTGGAGGGCGTCTGCGCCGAGATCGAACGTCTGCAACGGCGGGCGTTGCCCGTTTCCCTGCGCCTGCCGGACCTGGACAGCATTGAACTGGCCGTAGATATAGCCGTGACGGAGATGGGGCGGATTGACGTGCTGGTGAACAACGCCGGGGTGAATATTCCCAGAGAGGCGCTGGAAGTCGACGAGGCGGACTGGGACGCCGTGATGGACGTGAATCTGAAGGGTCTGTTCTTCATGTCCCAGCGGGCCGGACGCAGGATGGTGAACGCCGGAGGAGGAAAGATCGTCAATATCGCCTCGCAAAACGGAGTGATCGGGTACTATCGCCGCGCTGCCTACTGTTCGAGCAAAGCGGGTGTGGTGAATCTGACCCGCGTGCTGGCGCTCGAGTGGGCGCCGCACGGAATCAACGTGAACGCCGTCGGTCCCACGTTTATCCTCACCCCCCTGACGCAGTCCACGTTCGACGATCCGGCGCTACGGGAGGATCTGTTGAACCGGATTCCTCTGGGACGGGTGGGGCGGCCCGAGGACGTCGTGGGCGCCGTGGTTTTCCTCGCGAGTCCGGCCGCGGACCTGATCACGGGGCATACGCTGCTGGTTGACGGAGGCTGGACGGCCGTCTAGCAGCCCATTGAGAGAGCCCATCCGGGCTACGGCCCAACCCTGTTGAACTGGATACAAGAATGGATTCGCCTGGCATATCCGCGGTCGCTGTAGTCGGAGCGGGAACCATGGGTTCCGGAATCGCCGGCATGTTCGCCCGGGCGGGGTGTGATGTCCGGCTTGTCGATCTGAGCGATGCATTGCTCGATCGGGCGATCGCGCGGCTGCGGCTGGGACAGGAGGCGCTGGTCGAAGCGGGCCTGCTTCTCCCGCGAGACGCCGACGCCTCCATGGCACGGGTCATCCCGACAACGGATCTGGCCGAAGCGTGCGACCGGTCGGATTTCCTCCTGGAGGCGGTAACCGAAGACCTCGCATTGAAGCAGGAGCTGTTCGCGGCATTTGACGGACTCTGCCCGCATGAAACCGTTCTGGCCACCAATACGTCGGGCCTGTCCGTGGCCGCCATTGCCCGTGCGACCGGTCGGCCGGACCGGGTGGGGGGTATGCATTTCTGGAATCCGCCGCATCTCGTTCCGCTTGTGGAAGTGATTCGCGCCGACACCACTTCCGACGATACGGCTGAACGTCTGAAGGCCGTCGCCCTGCGGTTGAACAGGAAGCCGATCATGGTGAGGCGGGACATTCCCGGATTCGTGGGCAACCGCCTGCAGTTCGCCGTGGTGCGGGAGGCGTTGCACCTGCTTCAGGAGGGGGTGGCGTCCGCCGAGGATATCGATACGGCGATGACGGCGGGCCCGGGCCTGCGTTACAGTTTCATGGGGCCGCTGCGCACCGCCGACCTGGGCGGACTGGATGTGTTCAGGGCCATCAGCAGCTATCTGTTCGCCAGCTTGAGCGTGGATCAGGAAGCGCCCGAGACGTTGCACGCGCTCGTAGAGGCCGGGAAGCTCGGCGCGAAGGCTGGATCGGGATTCTACCGCTATTCAGACGCTGATCTTGGCCAGTTCATACGGCGTCGGGATAGGATCCTGCTGAAGTTGACGGAGGTTTTGGAAGCGGAAGAGGACGTGAAAGATGGCTGATCTGGCAACCGGATCGGGGCCGTTGTTTACAAATCCCGATCCCGAGGCGGCACGACGGGTCTTCCGGAAGAAACGGGCGGCCTTCGAAGACAAGGTGACGACTGTCCGCGACGCGGTTTCACGATTCGTGAGAGACGGCGACTATGTCGCGTCCGGAGGGTTCGGCGCCAACCGGATTTCGACCGCCTGCATGCACGAGATCCTTCGGCAGGGCAAGAAGAATCTGGGTTTTGCCGGCCATACGACGACCCACGACTTCGAAATCCTGTCCGCCGGCAACCGGAATGGCCGCAAGCTGCTGACCCGAGTGGATGCGGCCTATATCGTCGGGTTGGAGGCAAGGGGATTGTCGCCGCAGGCACGGCGCATGATGGAAAGCGGCGAAGTCACCGTGTGCGAATGGACGAACTATGCTCTGGCGGCGCGTTTCCGGGCGGCGGCCGCGGGTGTTCCGTTTTTGCCGACGCGGAGCCTGCTTGGAACGGACACCTTCGAGCGCAGCGCTGCAAAGGAGATCGTCTGTCCGTTCACGGGACACAAGCTTCTGGCCGTGCCGGCGCTCTATCCCGATGTCTCGTTTATTCACGTACACGAGAGCGATCCCTGTGGGAACTCCCGGATTCGCGGCATCGCCGTGGCGGATTTCGATCTGGCGCGCGCCTCCAAACGGCTGGTCGTTACCACGGAGAGACTCGTCAGCACCGATGAGATCCGGCGGACGCCGGAAGCCACGGTGATTCCCGCGTTCTGTGTGGACGCGGTCTGCGAGGTGCCGTTCGGTTCTTACCCGGGAAACATGGCGGGTGAGTACTTCTCGGACGAGGATCATCTTAAGGAATGGCTGGACGTCGAAAGGGATGAGGAGCGGTTCGAGACCTTTCTTGAGAAAAATATCTATGGGGTGGCGTGTTTTGAGGAGTACGTGCGCCTTTGTGGCGGCTCGGAACGCCTGGAAGAACTGCGGCGCGTGGAGTTGCATCCGGAGTCATAACCCGCGGGGTGGCGGAGGGTTCCGGCGCTATCCGTGTCGTTTCGGGACGACGAGGTTGAAAGGAACCGTACATGCCTGAGTACAGCGCCACCGAACTGGCGATCTGCACCGCATCCAGAATGCTGGAGGACGGTGCGACCGTGGGCGTTGGAACCGGCGCGCCGTGCGCAACGGCGATGCTTGCGCAGAAACGGCACGCGCCGCATCTGCTCGTCGCGTTCGAAGCGGGAGGGCTCGCGCCCCAGTTGCCGTCCATGCCGATATCGGTTGGGGATTCGAGGACATTCCATCGGGCGCAGATGGCGACCAGCATGGGCGACGTCATGGAGGCGTGCCAGCGGGGGATGATGGACTACGCTTTCCTGGGCGGCGCCCAGATCGATCCGTTCGGTAATCTCAACTCAACGGTGATCGGCAATTACACACACCCCAGGGTACGGTTTCCGGGAAGCGGCGGCGGGAACGACTTCGCCAGTCTGTGCTGGCGCACGATGGTGATGACGCAACACGATCGGAGGCGGTTCGTGGAGCGGCTGGATTTCTTGACGACCCCGGGCTTCCTTTCAGGCCCGGGCGCCCGGGAGGCGGCTGGGTTGCCCGGCGGGGGCGGACCCCACAAGGTGATTACGGATCTGGCGGTAATGGGGTATGATCCCGAATCCTGCCGGATGCGGGTGGAGAGTCTGCATCCGGGGGTTACGTTCGAAAGGGTTCAGGAAAACACCGGATTCGAATTGCTGCCGGCGCCTCAGGTGCGCGAAACGGCGCCGCCGGACGACGAGGAACTGCGCATCCTCAGGGAAGAGGTGGATCCCTACAGGTATATAATCGGCAGATGAACCGCGGAGGCTTCGTATGTCATCAGTAAAGGAGATTTACCGGTTCGACGAGTTGACGTGGCCGGAGGTGAACGAGGCGGTCGCGATGGGGAAGATACCCATTGTCCCTACCGGATCCGTGGAACAGCACGGACACCATCTTCCGCTGAAGGTGGATCATCTCTGTGCCAATGCGGTGGCAACGGAGGCCGCACGGCGGAAGCCGGAGTTTAGCCTGGTATTGCCGCCGGTCAGCTACGGTTACGTTCACCACGTGATGGACTTTCCGGGTTCATTGAATATTCACTTCGAGCATTTTATCCAGTATGTGCTGGATATTTGCAAGAGTCTGGCCTATCATGGATTTAAGAAGATGATACTGGTGAACGGGCACGGATCCAACCATAACCTTGTAGACATGGTGGCCAGGCGCACGATCGTCGAGACGGATGCCAGTTGCGTATTCTGTTCCTGGTGGGAGTTGTTGAGGGTGAATCCGGACTTCGACAAGGAATGGCGCGAAAGCGTGTTCCCCGGCGGCTGCGCCCATGCGGGCGAGCTGGAGACGTCGATGATGCTGCACCTCGCGCCCGATAGTGTACGCAAGGACCGGATCAGGAGTGAAATCGCCAAAACGAACAAACTGGGATCGAAATTCGTCTGGACGGACCTGTTCTCCAAGGGAGCGATGGGTCTGATCGAGTGGACGAGCCAGTATACGGACAGCGGCGTGATGGGTGAGGCCGAGAAGGCCACGGCGGAAAAAGGGAGGGTGGTCTTTGAAGAGGCCAGCAGCAATCTGGCGGAGTTCATCGAGGAATACCACGGGATGAAGATTGCCGACCGTACGAAACATCAGGCAAATGTGCCGACATTTCCGCTGTCGTATCCTACGGATTAGCCGTAATTCGAAAAAGGATGACCGTTAAATTGGCCACAAAGAGCACAAAAGCACAAAAAGCACAGAAGGCGACGGTACGAATCGTCGCGGCCTGTCCATCCTGTTAATCCATGTAAGTTCTTGTTTGTGAATTCAACGTGTTAAAGGAGGTGCTGAATGAAGCTCGTTACGTATGGTATCGGTAGAGACCGCTACGTAGGGTCCGTCGCGGCGGATGGCCGAATCGTCGTGGATCTCGCGGCCGCGGAAGAAGAACTGGCCGGCGGCCAGGGCCGGGAAGCGCGCGGATACTTCAGCGATATGCTCGCGTTGCTCGACGCGGGCGGGGCCGGACTGCGCGCGGCGAAACAGGTAACGCGATTCGCAGAGGGCCGGCTTGGCGGGGACCCGGACGGGCGGCTCGGCCACCCGATCGGCAAGGTGCGGCTCAAGGCGCCCGTGCCGAATCCCCGCAAGGTGTTCTGTCTCGCGGGCAACTATCAGGACCACATTGAAGAAGGCGGAGGAAAAATAGCCATCCAGGATAGCGAAACGCCCCGGGTATTCATGAAGCCGCCCTCTACGACCGTGATCGGCCCCGGAGACCGCATTCTGATTCCGCCCGTCGCCAGGTCGATCGACTGGGAAGGGGAGTTGGCCGTCGTGATGGGACGCAGGGCGAAAGCCGTCAGGGCGGAAGAGGCGCTGAAATACGTGGCCGGATATACCATCATGAACGACGTGTCGGAACGGGACCTGGTTATCAAGGAGCGCACCGACAGCCGTGAACGCGACAAGTGGTTCGACTGGCTGAACGGAAAGTGGCTGGATACCTTCGGGCCCCAGGGGCCATGGATCGTTACGTCTGACGAGATTCAGGATCCCCAGTCGCTGGAGATCAGCACCTACGTGAACGGCGAGAGAAAGCAGAACAACAACACGGGGCAGATGTTATACCCTGTCGATATGATCATCGAATACATCTCGGCAATCATCACGCTCGAACCGGGCGACCTGATCAGCACCGGCACGATATCCGGTGTGGGCGCAACCACCGGGACCTTCATGAAGCCCGGTGACCGCGTGGAAATCGAAATCTCGGGAATCGGTGTCCTGCGGAATGGCGTGGCGGCAAGCAAACGGTGACCCGGTGACGTGCACCCCGGCAACGTTCGCCGTGCTTGGCGAGGTGCCATCTTTGAAAAATCCGGGAATGGTGATATGGACGCAAGGAGCAAACGCAAGATCAGCTGGTACCGGTGTCCGCTGGACCGTGAGACGCTGAACGCTTTGAATCGGCGCAGCGACTTGCTGGGGTTCCTGCAGACCCTGGGCCACCTCGGCGTACTCACGCTCACCGGTGTGTCTGCCTGGTATGCATCTGAACATCTTGCGCCGCCCTTCCTGATCCTGGCTCTTTTTCTGCACGGTACCGGCTACGCGTTTTTGTTGAACGGGTTTCACGAGTTCTGTCACGGCACCGTGTTCAGATCGAGGTGGTTGAACGTGGTGTTTCTCAAGGTCTTCAGTTTCATGGGCTGGTACAATCCCGTATTCTTCTGGACCAGCCACTCCAAGCACCACCAGTTCACCCTTCATCCTCCGGACGATATGGAGGTTGTCCTGCCGGTGGAAATAACGCTCCGGAGCTTTCTCAAGGCCGCGGTGGTCAATCCATGGGGTTTGTACAACAGACTGAAGGGTGTGGTCCGGTTGAGTCTGGGCAAACTGGAGAGTCCATGGGAGCGTGTGCTGTTTCCCGAGTCTGAACCCGCGCTGCGGCGACGCCTGTTCAACTGGGCCCGCATCCTGCTTGCGGGGCACGCGGCGCTTGCTGGCGTATCGATCTATTTCGGATTGTGGATGCTTCCGCTGCTGGTCACGCTGGCTCCCTTCTACGGCGGGTGGCTTCTCTTCCTCTGCAATAACACGCAGCACGTCGGACTTCATGACAACGTGCCTGACTTCCGGTTGAACAGCCGGACTGTCATTCTGAACCCGCTGTTCCGTTTTCTCTATTGGCATATGAACTACCACATCGAACATCACATGTACGCCG
>JAAXHE010000040.1:63848-69002 GCA_012271065.1 Candidatus Latescibacterota bacterium | reverse complement strand
GCCCATCGCAATACCGCAGGAGAACAAGACAATTCCGAAAAGAAGAACCCACCTGGACATATCCAAGCTCCTTGATTTGTAGACACGCCTCATCGTGTACCGCATCGCTTGGAAATTGAGATGAAAACGTCGGTTTCCACGGCTTGCCGTCGGCTCCTGCTGCCATCACCGATCGGGCTTCCGCAACGGCTCAGCGCGCAAAAAACGGGTTGTGCTTCAGTTCCTCGGCGACGGAGGTGATGGGTCCGTGCCCGGGGAAAACGCGGATTTTCTCATCCCGGGACAGGGCCTTCTCCGTTACTGCACTGATCTGACCGGCATATGCCGGACCCAGCGCGCCGCCCATGGATCCCGCGAAGAGCGCGTCGCCCGAGAAGAATACCCCGTTGGCGCCGTAACCGATTCCGCCGGCCGTATGCCCGGGGAGACTCACCGCATCGATGGCGATTCGTCCCACGTTCGTCCGCCAGCCGTCGTCCACCTGATCGGTCACGAGTTCCTTCAGGCTGCCCAGAAGTCCGAAGTCCCGTTCGCAACAACACACCCGGGCGCCGGTTGTTGCCGCGATTTCAGCCAGCGCCCCCACGTGGTCGCCATGCCCGTGTGTAAGCAGCACGTGCGTCACCTTCAAATGCATACGCTCTGCCAGCGCAAGAATCCGATTCGCCTGCCCGCCCGCGTCCACAATCGCGCCTTCCCCGGTCGCCTTGCACTTCATCGCATAGGCGTTCACTTCCATGCCGGCGTCCAGAATCGTTCGTTCGACGGACAGCCGCCCGTCGTCGTGCGGCGCATTTCCGTACTCCGGCACCCACCCGTTCGCAATCCGCATCAGCTTTTGTCCGTCCAGATCCAAAGAGCCGGCCAGGGCGAGAATTCCGTCCTCGCCGGGCGTGAATTCGTAGGCTTCAATGCGTCCGATATCTCCTGCGCTCAACCCCGCTGCGTCTGCAAGCGATTCTTCCGAAAAGCCCAGCCCGCGCCTGGCTTTCCCCACGATATCTCCGAAAAAATCTTCGAGTGTGTCGTACGCCACATGGCCTCCCGGGTTCACAGGTCGTCCGCGATTGGCAGGGTCGCTCTCAGAACCGTCTGATCTATATATATGATGTATACGGTCGAGATTGTCAATTGTTTTTGGTCTTATAGTCCGTTGATAAAGTCGTTCTGCAGGCGAGGCCGAAGACAAGACGCGCGACCGGGTCCCGTCGAGCGATTCGACGAGAGCGCAACGCAGTATTTCGACCGCATGGGCCGGCCGTAGCCCGGTTGGGCTCTTTCAACGGGATGATGACCCGGCGACGAACGCCGCGGCCGTCGTATGTCACGGTCATTTGTCGTTGCAACGGGGATCGCCAATGTATAAATTTCACGCGAATCGGATCGGGCCCGGAAATTAACCGGGAGCATAGCAGTCTGTTGAGAAAGTCGCTCTGAAGGCCAGGCCGAGCAACGCAGTATTTCATTCGCAAGGGCCGGCCGTAGCCCCGATGGGCCTTTTCAGCAGGCAAACAGGCGAGGACGCACGACGTTGCGAAATGACAAAGTGTCTCCCAACCCGAAAAAAGCCGCAGGGGAACGGGCCGCCGAATTGGTGGACGACGGGATGATCGTCGGCCTGGGGACCGGATCGACCGCGTTCTACGCAATTCAGAAGCTGGGCGAACGTGTTCGCGAGGGTCTTCTGATTCGTGGGATCCCAACCTCTGAGCAGTCACGGATTCAGGCGGAACGCGAAGGGATTCCACTTATCGATTTCGCCGAGACCATTCGGATAGACCTGACTATAGACGGCGCGGACGAGATCGATCCCGCTTTCAACCTCATCAAAGGCGGCGGCGGCGCCCTGTTCCGCGAAAAACTCGTGGCTACGGCCAGCAACCGCGAAATCATCGTTGCCGACGAATCCAAACTCAAGGACCGCCTCGGAGGATTCCCGCTGCCGGTGGAAGTGGTCCCCTTCGGCTGGCAGTACGTTCGACTGAAACTCGAGGCTCTCGGGTGCCGGGCACGTCTGCGCGTTAGTGAGAACCGGGCTTTCGTTACGGACAACGGCAACCACATTCTGGACTGCGCCTTCGGCGCCATCGATGACCCCGTGGATCTGGAGCGGTGTATCGCCGCGATTTGCGGCGTCGTTGAATCCGGCCTCTTTGTCGGCCTCGCGCACCAGGTCGTGATCGGCAAGGCGGACGGCACGTTGGAAGAACGAAGCAGACCGCAGCCCTCTTCCGCCGCAACAGGAGTGAGGTAAGAGGAATGAAGAGCGAGGAGAGAGAAAAGAGAAGTGAGGAGTGAGAAAAAGCAGATCGGGAAACGCGAGAGGAAAGAAGAGTGAGAGGCCCTCGACTTTTGCCTTCTCTCTTTTCTCACTTCTCTCCACTCTCTCCTTTACTCGTCTCAGGTCTTCCCGCACCAAGAGACTCAGCAACATACCTGACGGATATGGTCTTTAACAGGGATATGAAATGAGCATCTTCATCGATAACGACACTCGGGTCGTCGTACAGGGGATTACGGGGAGCGAAGGTTCCTTCCACGCGCGTCAGATGCTGGACTACGGCACCCGGATCGTAGCAGGCGTAACCCCGGGCCGGGCCGGGCGCCGGGTCGAGGGCGTACCGGTCTTCAACACGGTTTCCGACGCGGTCGACGCCACGGGCGCCGACGCTTCGATCGTCTTCGTCCCGGCGGCGTTCTCGGCGGACGCGATCATGGAAGCCGCGGATGCCGGAGTCAGCCTGATCGTGTGTATCAGCGAGGGCATCCCGGTGCTGGACATGGTTAAGGTCAAACACTACCTCGGTTCGCGTCCCACCCGGCTCATCGGCCCCAACTGTCCGGGGATCATTGCTCCGGGCAAATGCAAAATAGGCATCATGCCGGCTGAAATTCACCGGAGCGGCAACGTGGGTGTCATTTCCCGCAGCGGAACGCTGACCTATGAAGCCGTCGCCCAGTTAACCGCCCTGGGTCTCGGTCAGTCCACGTGCGTGGGTATCGGAGGAGACCCCATCGTCGGGACCAGCTTTATAGACTGTCTCGATGCCTTCGGGCGGGATCCCGATACCGAATGCGTTGTTATGATCGGTGAGATTGGCGGCAGCGCCGAAGAGCAGGCCGCGGACTTCGTAAGGGATTCATTCCCCAAGCCTGTCGTCGGATTCATCGCCGGTCAGACCGCGCCTCCGGGCAGGCGTATGGGACACGCCGGCGCCATTATCTCGGGCGGCAAAGGGACGGCAGGGGAAAAAGTCGCAGCCCTCGAGGGCGCAGGCATCCACGTCTGCGGAAGCCCGGCCGATATCGGAGAGACGGTGCTTGAGGTCCTCGGCGCCGTACCTGTACCGGCAGCGGCCAGCACAGCCTGATTCGGTATCCGGACCCGCTAAAAATTACGTTACAAAAGTGTTGACATTTGAGAAATTGTTATATATCTTTTCTTGAATACCCTGCGGTTGTGTTTTCATACGTACCTGCGCGTTACAACGGCTGGCTTATGCTAAATTGCTACGGCGTAGTTGATTATCATAAAAACGATACGCTTGAAGCAGGCGTGCTTTAACGGGGTGTTGCCGATTTGTGGACGGTCGTGCCCTTTTTTGTGTTTGAAAGGGGGTGAGAAATCGAACCGACTGAGGTTGTTTTTCGAATTGTAAGTTCGCGGGTAGATGTTGGTTTAAGGGGTACGATCGCAGTTGTAAAGCAGGGTGGCGGGGATAGGTAATCTTCCGTTTAACGTTGTAAGGAGGTGTTTATGAAGGTGTTCAGGGTTGTCGGCCTGTTGATTCTTGTATTATCGGTATCAACCTGGCCCGCCGCGGCCCAGGAAGGGAGTTGGGGGGTCGGCGTGTTTGCGAATTACAACGTGCCGGTCTTCGGTCTGGGCGAATGGTATGACAACGATTCCAAGTTCGGATTGAACGCGGCCTACGTGCCGGCGTCGAACGTAACTGTGGAGCTTGAGTTTCACAGCGGCAACTTCACCGACGGGAGCCTGCTGACCCGAACGTTCACCTGGACCGATGGCGAGGCTCATACCAGCCCGAACGCGTCAAGCAACATGAGCCTGAACAGTCTGCTGGTAAACGCACTGGTTCGTCTGCGGCAGATCGGGCAGCCGTTCGCCGCCAGCAGCTTCGCTCCGTACGTGGCGGTGGGGGGCGGCTTCTATCGGTACAAGAACGACGTCAGCGGGTTGCTTTGGCCAGGGCAGACGGGCGAGCTTGTCCTTGAACTTGAGCCGTTCACCGATGAGCGGTACGCGCTCGGCATCAACGCAGGGCTGGGAGTCGAAGCATTCGTGATCGACAACGTGGCAGTGGACTTACGTGCACGTTACAATATGATGATAGGGGACCTTCGGGGCCTGGAAGATTGGGAGCTTTCCCAGACGTTTCCCCTTCAAATGCTGGACTTCGGAGCCGGGGTTAAATTCTACTTCAGCGGGAAATAGCCGCGGAATCTTTTCGGAGGAGGTTTCAAGATGAACAGATGGAAGCTGTTTGTGGCTTTGCCGGTTGCGCTCTTCGCGCTTGTGGGTCTCACCACGGACGCGTTTGCGGGCCAGACCGGCAAACTGACCGGACGCATCATGGATGCGGCGTCCGGTGAACCGCTGCCGGGCGTAAACGTCGTTATCGAAGGCACGCGCAGGGGCGCCCAGTCGGATGCTGACGGGTACTATCTTGTCATCTCCGTCGACCCCGGCAACATTACGCTGGTGGCGTCAATGGTCGGCTACAACGCCGTCACGAAGACCGACGTGCGAATCCAGGCCGACTTTACCACGACCGTCGACTTCCAGTTGAAGGAGACGGCGCTCGAAGCCGAAGAACTCGTGGTAGTGGCCGAGCGCCCGCCGGTTGAACCCGACAAGACCACCAGCCACTACGTGATGGGCGTCGAGCAGCTGGAGGCGTTGCCCATGGCGCGGTCGGTTACCGACCTGGTTACGTTGAATCCGGGCGTGCAGCTCACCAATGCCAACGTCATCCGCGGCGGAGACTCGAAAGACGGCATCCTGATGGTGGACGGCGTGGTTCTGCCGAACAACGACGGCTACGGCCGGCAGTTCACGGGACCCTCCAAAACGGCCGTTCAGGAAATCACCGTGATTTCCGGCGGCGCGAGCGCGGAATACGGAAACCTGGA